>NZ_JBPQTK010000050.1:0-39559 GCF_051386315.1 Micromonospora sp. URMC 107 | reverse complement strand
CGACCCGCCCGCCCAGAACGCCTCCACCGCCTCCCGCTGGTACGACCGCAGCGTCCACGGCTTCCGGCCGTCCTTGCCGGCCTCGGCCAGCTCGATCGGGTGCGCCTCGCCGTCGACGTAGCCGGCCAGGTCCTCGGCCGGCCAGCCGAGCTTGAGCAGTGCCTGCTTGAGCCGGCCCCGCTCGGACGGGTGCACCGCGATCGTGTCGTCGTCGAGCTTCGCGCCGAGCATCCCGGCGAGCTTTTTGCTCTTGGCGACCTCGATCAGCACCAGCCGGTCCAGCGCCCGCAGGACGAGGCCGTGCGCCGGGTCGTTGGCGAGCTGGAGCCGGCCGTACCGGTCCATCGTCTCGGCCACGTCCACCAGCAGCCCGTGCGGCACCGGGTAGCGGGAGTACTTGATCAGGGAGTCCACCACGCCCTCGGCGTCGTGGCCGGCGGCGCGCGCGTTCCACAGCCCGAGCGGGGTCAGCCGGTAGGTGTGCACGTGCTCGGGGGAGCGCTCCAGCTCGGCGAAGGGCGCGATGGCCATCCGGCACGCCTGCGCGTCGGGGTGGTCGATCTCCAGCAGCAGGGTCTTGTCCGACTGCACGATCAGGGGTCCACCGCTCACGCCAGTGCCTCTCCTCCGCCTCGGGTCGTCGGCTGTCCGGGAGGCGACTGCCCACCCCGGGCCGACCCACCAGTGTTGCACGTACGCGGGTGACGGCAGAAAAATCTGGTCACCTGGAGCAACCGGAGCGGTACTCGCAACGTCTACCAAAGGGAACACCTGTCAGGGGAGGCACCATGCGCAAGGTCCGGATCACCAGCCGGCTCGTCGCCCTGGCAGTGGTCACGCTGGTCGGCGCCGGTGCGTGCGCGTTCGATCCACAGGCCGACGGTGGCGGGGGCGGGGGGCCCGTCCCGGCCGGGGCTGCGGAGCGGGTAACGGGGGCGAGCGGTGCGCCCGGGCCGGACCAGCGGGCGCGGCCCAGCACGGCGCCGCCGAAGCGCAAGGTCAAGCCGACGCGGAGCACGCCCGCACCGACGCGTCCCGCGGTGAAGCCGACGCGGCCCGCGACGAAACCCAGCGCGTCGCCGTCCGCCGCCGGCTGCCCGCAGGGCGAGCACCAGCGCGAGGTGGAGGCGTACCTGGCCCGGCTGGGCGGGTTCGGCCGCGTGACCGTCGACGGCCGGCAGTCCGCCGCCGACTGCGCCGCCATCAGGAAGTTCCAGAAGCGGTACGACATCCGCCCCGCCCACGGCCGCGCCGGGCCCACGACGTACGACGTGGCGAAGCGGCTCGCCACCACCGACACTGCGCGCTGCCGGGCCGGCTCGGGCACCACCTTCTGCATCGACCTGACCCGGCAGACGACCTGGGTCATGCGCAACGGCAAGGTGCTCGTGAAGCCGACCGTGACCCGCACGGGCATGCCCGGCTACCGCACCCCCGCCGGCACGTTCACGATCAACTACCGCAACGTCAAGGAGTGGTCCGACCCGTACGAGGTGTGGCTGCCGTACTGGCAGCACTTCACCCGGGGGATGGGCTTCCACCAGACCACCACCTACCTGCACGACAAGGCGATCGGCTCGCACGGCTGCGTCAACCTGCTGCCCGGCGACGCCGTCCGCTACTGGGAGCTGGGCAAGGTCGGCAGCAAGGTGGTGCTGGTCGGTCGGCGTCCCGGCACCTGAGCCGCCCCGGCACAACCCCGGCGCCGTCGCACACCCCGTCCGATCCGGGTTTTATCCCCTGTCACTCCCGCCACGGCGGTGTCACGCTGGATGCCAGTCGTCGAACCGGACGGGGAGGCTGGAGATGACGGTCGACCGCGAAGTGATCCCGGAGCACAGTCCCGCGCACGACCGGTCGCCCGTCGAGGAGGTCTCCACCGCCACCGTGGTCGCGTACGCGGTGGCGGCCGTGGTGCTCGTCGGCTGGTTCCTCTTCGGCTGGCTGGTGCTCGAGCAGGGCTTCGTCGACTCGGTCGGCGAGTCGGCCGGCGCCGGGTTCGCGCTGCTGCTGATCGTCTCCGTCGTCGGGACCGTACGCCGCAGCCGGCGCTGACGCGCCCCGCTCAGTCCTCCCGTACCGCCGCCGTGATCCGGTGCAGGGCGAAGGTGTGCAGCATCTCCGTCCGGTCGTCCTCGGCGCGCAGGTAGCCCGCGCCGATCGAGACCGGCCGGACGAGGCGGGACGCGGTCGCCCCGTGCGCGTCGACGTACCCGACCCAGACCAGCGCCTTGTCCCGGACCGCCTGCTGGAGCACGGCGAGGGCGTCGCTGTGCGAGGGCACCGGCGCGGGACCGGCGTGCCCGACCGCGCCCCGCACCACGGCCGGCGCCCGCCGGGCGGCCCGGGCCGCCGCGTCGCCGCGCCGGATCTGCTCCACCACGCCCAGCAGGCGGGGCATGGCCAGCTTCGGCGTGGTCAGCGGGTCGAGCGTCCTGGTCGTCACCGGCACCCGCGCCGGGGCCCGCCGGGTCTTCGGGCGGGCGAGCACCGCCGCCCCGCTCGCGTCCTCCGGCACCGGGGCGTACCCGGCGTCGCGCAGCGCCATCAGCATGCGGCCCACCTGGTACGGCGTCGACAGCACCGTGGGCGCCAGCCGGCGCAGCGCCAGCGGCTCCAGCCGCCGGTCGGCGAGCACCTCGGTCAGCAGCGCCTCGTCGTCACTGCGCACGTACCCCCCGGCGGAGCCGACCCGCAGCCCGCCGTGCTTGCGGGCCACGTCGTCCACCAGGTACGTCAGCCCCTGCGGCACGGGGGTGCGGGACCGCCGCCGGAACAGGCCGTGCAGGTCGTCGGCCGAGTAGCCGGCGTCCAGGGCCCGGCGCACGCTGGCCGGCGTCACCCGGTGCACGCTGGCCCCGCCGGCCGACTCGTGCTCCGCCACCACCTCCAGTTCGGCGGCGAGCGCCGGATCGGGCGGGCCGGGCACCACGACGGTCAGGTCCGCCTGCACGAGGAAGTGGTCGACCGGGGCGGGCAGCAGCGCGTCCAGCGCGCGTACGGCGCTGGACGGGTCGCCGCTCTCGGCGTCCGAACGCAACCCGAGGGGGTCGTCCCCGCCCCGTTCGTCGGCGGCGGTCACGTCGGTGAGCAGCAGCCGCCCGTACGAGGTGAGCGCCCCCAGCCCCGTCACGCCCAGCGTGGCCGCCTCGGCCAGCACCTCGCGGTGCGCGGCCTCCCGCCCCCGGCTGCGCCGCGGCGCCCGCCAGTCGAGCAGGGCCAGCACCTCCTCGGGGGTGGGCCCGGTGGCCGGCTCCAGGTCGGCGAGCACCTCCAGCACGGCCCGCCGGGCGGCCGGCGCGCCGGCCCGTTCCGCCTCGGCGGAGAGCACCGTGATCGGCCGGTCCCGGTCGTCGCGCTGCCCAACCAGGCCGGCCTGCCGGGTCATGGTCAGCCAGGACCGGGCTACCTGCTCCCAGCGCTGCGCGAGCGTCCCCGCCCGCCACACCTCGTACCCGGCGGTGGGCAGGACCTGCTGGTCCGCGCCGTGCCGGGTGGTGGTGGCCCCGGGCAGGTCGACCTCGCCGACCAGCCCGCCCGCGTACGCCGCCTCCAGCAGCAGGGCGGCCGTCGGCTCGTCCACCCCGACGACCCGGGCGAGCCGGCGCAGGTCGCGGACGCCCAGGCCGCCGGAGCGCAGCACCGGCGCCGGTTCGGCGGCGAGCTGCTCCAGCAGCGCCTCGGTGTGGCGTACCACCTCCATGGTCTGCCCGGCCCCGGCCGAGTCGGCGGCCTTCGGCTCGCGCGGCGCGGTCGCCACCGGCGGCGGGCTGCTGCGCAGCGGGCCGAGCGGGCCGCTGTCGCGGCGCAGCAGCAGGCCGACCTCCCGGGGCAGTTCGACGGTGCCCGTGACGCCGGCCCTGCCGCCGGAGACCGGCACCAGCAGGTGGTGGTCGACGAGCCAGCGCACCGGCGAGCCGGTCGGCGCGCCGCCGTTGGTCGGGTCCGGGGGCAGGTCGTCCTCCGCGCCGAGCGGGGGTGCCTGCAACGCGCCCGCCGGCACGCTGCCGACCGGCGGTCCGGCGGCCAGCCGGTCCAGGATCGCCCGGGCCGAGGGCGGCGCGGCCAGCAGCGTCCGCCGCAGCTTCGCCGGGTCCGCGCAGAGCGCCGCCGCCCGCGGCTCCAGCTCCGTCGCCGGTCGGCCCAGCCCCGCCGGGTACGGGGAGACCTCGTCGACGCTGGCCACCACGCGCAGGGCGCTCTCGGGGCCGTACAGCACGAAGAGCGCGCGCAGCCGGTTCACGGCGGCGCGGACGGTGGTGGGGGCCGGCGGGTGCGGTCCGGCGGTGGCCATGGCGAGCACCGCCTCGGTGGAGGTGGTCCCGTCGGTGGCGTTCCGGGTCAGCCGGGCGGCGTCCAGCATCAGCAGGGTGAACTGGTCCAGCGCGTCGAGCGCGCGGGCCACCGAGACCCGGGACTGGGCCCGGGTGGCGAGCGCGGAGACATCGGCCGGCACGGGTACGACGAGGTCCGGCCGCAGCTGGAGGAGGGCGGCGAGCGACTCGTCGGGCAGCGACCGCAGGTGGTCGGCGAGTGAGGTGGTCATCGTCGTTCCACGCTAGCCCGGCCGGGGGTCCTCCCGCCCCTCGGACGTCCGGCTGGCCCGGGGTTGGGCGGGTACGTTCTCCTGCATGGCAGCGCTGACGGTCGGCTTCGACCTCGACATGACCCTGGTCGACTCGCGTCCCGGTATCGCCGACGCCTTCCGGGCGCTGTCGGCCCGGACGGGGGTGCACGTGGACGCGGCGGCCGCCGTGTCGCGGCTCGGCCCGCCGCTGCGCACCGAGATCGCCCACTGGTTCCCGCCGGAGCAGGTCGACGAGGCCGTCCGGACGTACCGCGAGCTGTACCCGGCGTACGCGATCACGCCCACCGTCCCGCTCCCCGGCGCCGTCGCCGCGCTCGACGCGGTACGCGAACGCGGCGGCCGCGTGCTCGTGGTGACCGCCAAGCTGGGCCGCCTGGCCCGGCTGCACCTCGACCATCTCGGGATGGTGGCCGACGAGGTGGCCGGCGACCTGTTCGCGGAGGAGAAGGCGACCGCGCTGCGGCGGCACGGCGCGACCCACTACGTCGGCGACCACGTGGCCGACATGGTGGCCGCCGGGGCGGCGGGCGTCCCGGGCATCGCGGTCGCCACCGGCCCGTGCACGGCCGACGAGCTGCGCGCGGCCGGCGCGGAGGTGGTGCTGGATGATCTCACCGGATTCCCGGCGGCGCTGGACGGCATGATCCGGCTAGCCTTGGAGCGGTAGACGTCTCAAGCTCAAGCGAAGCAGGGGTTCTCAGGTGCCGACGGGTCGAGTGAAGTGGTTTGACGCGGCCAAGGGATACGGGTTCGTCACCAGTGACGAGGGTGGCGACGTGTTCCTGCCCAAGGGCGCGCTACCGACGGGTGTCACCGACCTCAAGGGCGGCCAGCGGGTCGACTTCAGCGTGGTGGACAGCCGCCGGGGCGCGCAGGCGATGGGGGTCAAGCTGCTCGACGCCCCGCCCTCGATGGCGGAGCTGCGCCGCCGGCCGGCGGAGGAGCTGCACGGCCTCGTCGAGGACATGATCAAGGTGCTGGAGGCGAAGGTCCAGCCGGACCTGCGCCGGGGTCGGTTCCCGGACCGCAAGACGGCGCAGAAGATCGCTCAGCTGGTCCACGCGGTCGCCAACGAGCTGGAGGTCTGAGGCACCAGCCCGGCGTCGGCGGCCCGGCCGAGCAGCGCCTCCACGGCGGCGAACCCCGCGTCCCCCAGGTCGGCGGTGAACTCGTTGACGTAGAGCCCGATGTGCCGGTCCACCACGTCGGGCTCCATCTCCTGCGCGTGCGCCAGCACGTACTCCCGGCTGGCAGCCGGGTCGGCCCAGGCTTGGCGGACCGACTCGCGGATCCACCCGGCCGCCGCCTCGGGGTCGACCGCGCCGCGCCGGGCCAGGATGGCCCCGAGGGGGATGGGCAGGCCGGTGTCGGCCTCCCACCACTCGCCGAGGTCGACCAGGGCGGTCAGGCCGTGCCGTGGGTAGGTGAACCGTGCCTCGTGGATGACCAGGCCGGCGTCGTACCGGCCGGCGGCGACGCCCGGCATGATCTCGTGGAACGGCACGACCTCGATCCGCGCCGGGGGGCGCTCGGCCGCCCAGAGCCGGAAGAGCAGGTACGCCGTGGTCCGGTCGCCCGGCACCGCCACGGTGGCGCCACTCAGGTCGACACGGCCGGGACGGCCGGGACCGCCGGGGCCGTCGCGGTCGGGGTCGGCGGGCCGGTCGGGGTGGCCGCCACGGGTCAGCACCAGCGGGCCGCAGCCACGGCCGAGCGCGCCTCCGCAGGGCAGCAGGTGGTAGTCGTCCAGCAGCCACGGCAGCGCCGCGTAGCTCACCTTGACCAGGTCGAACGCCCCACGCTCGGCGGCCGTGTTGGTGACGTCCACGTCGGCGTACGTGACGTCGACCGGCGGGGCGCCGGGTACCAGGCCGTGCACCAGGGCGTGGAAGACGAACGTGTCGTTGGGGCAGGGCGAGATCGCCAGTGAGAGCGCCACGCCCTCACCGTATCCCCGCCGCAGGCGGCCCGGCCTCGCCCGGCCCCCACGACTGTGACCTGTCCCGCGAGGTGGCGCTGCCCCGCGAGGTCAGGGAGCAGAGGTGAGGGCGGCCGAGCCGCGCCACCACTGGCATGCGAGCGACGAGCCGGGCTGCCGCCGACGCGTGAGCCATGGACCGAGCGGGACCTCGACGGCGAAGACGCAGGGCGGCATTGGTGTCCTCGTGCGACCCTGTCGAGCTGCCCTCACGGATGGGGCAAGCCGCGACGCGGCAGATGAGCAAGTTGTGATCCGGCGAGCACCGGCCGCCCAACGCGGGAACGTACCCCTGTCGAAGGGCCCGGCCCAAGCCCCGAACACACCCTGATCGCACGGACGGCACGTTGGCCCCGCCGGACGAGCACCACGACCTACACCTTCGAGCGGCGCACACCGGGGACTGGTATAGGCGGTCCCTCAGGGCTGTCGGGTCCCTCGACGTCACCGGCAGTTCCCGTGAACCGGGGAGTGGGCCGGCGAGGGGGACGGCTGGCGGTGCCCCACAGGTCTCGCTGGCGCTGGTTCAGCGTGGTCTCACAAACGGGGCAGCTCGACAGCGCGCCGAAGAGCACCCTGGCCGAGCGCCGCGCAACAAAACGGCGCGCCGCTGCACAACCCGAGGCGGTTATCCCCAGGGTTATCCACGAGCATGCCGCGCTTGTTGAAATGCGCTCGTGCCGTCGTCACGATCGACGCATGACGGAGCGGGACGGTCCGATCGAGGTGGGGACGGCGCTGCGCGCTCTCCGGCGTCAGGCAGACCTGAGCCAGCGAGAGTTGGCGCGTCGGTCGGGCGTACCCAAGAGCACAGTGGCGCGGATCGAGGCCGATCCGGGCACCGATCCGAGGTTGCGGACGGTGGAGCGGTTGGGCCGGGCCGCTGGAGGGGAACTGGCGGTCGGCGTCCGGACCGCTGACGGGCACACCACCGACGACGGCCCGGGGGCCGTCGGTGCGCTGGGACCCGTCCCGCACGACGGCCGACGCGACGAGGGAGGCCGCCGCTATCCCGCCCACCTCGACGTCCGGGAGGTCCGGACGCTGAAGGACTGGCCGGGTGCGTGGTGGGGGCACTGGTACGTCCCACCGGAGCAGTGGCCGGTGCGGGTGCCGGAGATGACGTACGAGCTTCATCGCGGGCGACGCGACGAGCGACGGGTGCGGGAGCGGGCTCGCGCCGCCGTCAGTTTCCGTCGGGTGACGGAGGGGGTGCCGGACGGGTGCTGGCGGTTCGTGGCCCAGCTGCCGGGCGGTGAGCTGGTCGGCGAACTCCGGGCACACGAACGTAGCGAGGACCTGCTGCTCGGCGAGGATCTGGGCGATCGGCGGGAGATGGTGCTGGACGGTGTCCTCGTCGCGCCCCAACTGCGCTTCCTGGGCATCGGCCGCCGGTTGCTCCGGCTCCTCGGCGAGGAACTGGACCAGGCCGGTATCCAGACCGTGCGCGCCATCGCCGGCATCGGTGGCGTCGACTTCCTGATCGCCTGCGGCTATCAGTTGGAGGCGAGTCGGCCGGCGGTCCTGCGGTTCGACCAACGGCGGACGCCCACAGGATGATCGCTGGGCTGGTCGGCAGCCGAGGCCGACAGGCTCAGGGGCCGGCAGGCAGGCCGGCCGGCGGGTTCAGGTCAAGGGCTGCGGCGGCCGTGGTGAGGGCGGCGAGCGCCTCGCGCATGCGCCAGGCGTCGCGGTCCCGGGGGCCGATCGGGTTGGAGACGGTACGCAGCTCGACGAACGGGACGCCGGCCTGTGCGGCGGCGACGGCCACGCCGTACCCCTCCATGGCCTCGGCGACCGCGTCGGGGTGGCGCCGGCGCAGGGCGTCCGTGCTGGCGGCGGTGCCGGTCACCGTGCTGACGGTCAACACCGCGCCCACCGTTGCCGTCGGCAGCGCGGCCCGCAGGGCGGCCAGCAGCCCCGGGTCGGCGGCGAGCGCGACGCCACCACCGAGCCACTCCGGGGGCATGCCCAACTCGTCCACGGGGAGGAAGCCCGCCGGTGACTCGGCACCCAGGTCGGCGGCGACGGCGACGGAGCCCAGCACCGTCGCGCCGACCTCCACCCGGCCGCCGAAGCCACCCGCCACGCCCGCGCTGACCACACCGCGGTACGGACGCCCGGCCGCCTCGGCGAGCACCAGCAGCCGGGCGGTGGTGGCGGCGGCGACGGCGGGTCCGACCCCCACCGGCAGCACCGCCGTCGACGCGTCCGCGAGGCCCGCGCGGACCGCCTCGGCCTCGGCGGGCACCGCCGTGACCACCAGCAGGCCCGTCACGGCAGGGGCCCCTGCGGTTCCCGCCGGGTCTCGTCGTCCGTGCCGCCCGGCCCGCCGACCGCCGACGACGGCCGGTAGATGTGGTAGCCCGGCGGGGCCAGGGCCGGGTCGTCCAGCGGCGAGCCGCCCTGCGCGGGGGCGGGCGAGACGGGCGCCACCCCGCTGTCGGGGCCGGCCTCGGCCTCGGTCCGCGCGCCGGCCCCGGCAGCGGTGGGCGTGCCGGCCGTGCTTGCTGCGGTGCCCGTGTCCGCCTTGGTGGGCGTGCCGGCCCCGGTGTCCGTGGCGGTGTCGTCGGTGTCGTCGGTCAGTTCGTCGCCGGCGAGCGGGCGACCGGCCAGGCGCTCGGCGCGCAGGCGGCCCGCCACCATCACACCCCGGACGGCGGCCAACGTGCCGACCCCGGCGGCGACGGCGATCCCGATCCGGCCGTCGAAGGGTACGAGCCCCAGCCCGCCCCCGGCGACGAACGCGAGCATCAGCACCGTCTCGGAATGGGCGAACGAGCTGGCCCGCAGCCGCTCCGGGATGCGCTCCTGGATCGAGGCGTCCACGGTGAGCTTGGCGATGCCGCTGATCAGCGCGACCACGAGGCAGAGCAGGGCGACCATCGGCAGCGAGAACTTCAACGCGGCGAGGACCGCCACCCCGCCCACGATGATCATGCCGCTGGACTGGATCGCGACGGGTCGGTGGATGCGCAGCCGGGTGCCGATCGCGGTGGCGAGGAAGGTGCCCACGGCCAGCGCCGCGCCGACGAGGCCCAGCGCCCCCTCGTCGCCCAGGTCCCGGCCGAAGACGACGGTGGTCAGGTCGCCGGCCTTGATCGCGAAGGCCAGGAAGAGCAGCAGGAACCCGTACAGCCCGCGCAGCGTCGCGGCGCCGATCAGGGTGGCGATCACGAGCCGGCCCGCCGGCCGCCCCCGGCCCAGCGGGCGGTCGCCGGTGCGCCGGCCGAGCGCGCGCAGCGGCCGGGGCACCCGCTCCGGCGGCTCGGAGTCGGCCTTCGGCGGCAGTCGCAGGGAGATCACCATGCCGACCAGGAAGATGATCGAGGCGACCCGGAGCGGCCACTGCGGCCCGAACCAGAAGGCGGCCAGCCCGATCGGCGCGACCAGGGCGCCGGCCACCGTGCCGTAGACGCTGGCCCGGGCGCCCACCTGGGAGAGGCCGAGCCCTTCCGGCAGCAGCCGCGGGACGGCCGCCGAGCGGGCCACCCCGTACGCGCGGGAGAGCGCCAGGACGCCGAAGGCCGCCGGGTAGAGGCCGAAGCCGTGGATGTAGTCGGAGATCAGCCACGCCAGGAAGGCCCGGCCGAGCATGGTGGCGGCCAGCGCGTACCGGCGGCCGTGGCGGAAGTGGTCGAGCAGCGGGCCCACCACCGGGGCGAGCATGGCGAACGGCACCATGGTCACCAGCAGGTAGAGGGCGACCTTGCTGCGCGCCTCGCCGAGCGGCACGTTGAAGAAGATCGTCCCGGCGAGCCCGATGGCGATCAGCGTGTCCCCGGCGCAGGAGATCGCGTGCAGGTCGAAGAGGCGGACCATGCCGACCTCGTCGCCGGCGCCCCGGGCGCGGGCCCGGCCCGCCCGGCGGGTCATCCAGCGCCCACCGCTGACCGAGCCGCGCAACAGCAGGCGGACGGCCTTGATGCCGGTGCCGACGGTCCGCCCGAGTACGGACCGCCCGGAGCGGGAGAACAGCGGCATGTCCACCATCCTCACCCATCCGGTCCGTCCGTGCCGCACCACTGTCCCAGAACGTCGTCGGCGGGTGCCTGTCGGTCGGCCGTACGCATGGGGAACAATGGTCGGGTGACCAGGCCCGCCTCCGCCCGTGCCGCTCGTCTCGACCAGGTCTGCGCCGCCGCCGTCGAGGTGGCACGTGACGCCATTACCGAGGTCGACCCCTCGGACATCGGCGACCACCTGCAGGCCGTCGCGGAGGGCGACCGACTCGTCACGCACTACTTCGAGTGTCGGCTCGCCGGCTACCGCGGCTGGCGGTGGGCGGTCACCGTGACCCGGGTGCCGCGCAGCCGGCACGTCACCGTCTGCGAGACGGTGCTGCTCCCCGGCGCGGACGCGATGCTCGCGCCCGGCTGGCTGCCGTGGCAGGAGCGGCTCAAGCCGGGCGACCTCGGCCCCGGCGACCTGCTGCCCACCCCGGCGGACGACGACCGGCTCCAGCCCGGCTACCTGCTCTCCGACGACCCCGCCGTCGAGGAGACCGCCTGGGAGCTCGGCCTCGGCCGGGCCCGGGTGCTCTCCCGGGAGGGGCGCAGCGAGGCCGCCCAGCGCTGGTACGACGGCGACCACGGCCCGTCCGCCGCGATCTCGGTCGCCGCCCCCGCCGCCGCCCGCTGCGGCACCTGCGGCTTCTACCTGCCGCTCGCCGGCGCCCTGCGGCAGTCCTTCGGGGCCTGCGGCAACTTCTACGCCCCCGACGACGGTCGGGTGGTCAGCGCCGACCACGGCTGCGGGGCGCACTCGGAGACCCTGATCGACGCCGCCGAGACCCAGGTCGACGAGATGCCCACGGTCTACGACGACAGCGCGGTCGAGCCCGTGGCGGTCAGCCGGGCGCCGGGCTCCGTCGAGGCCGCGGAGCCGGCGGAGCCGTACGGCCACCCCTGACGCCACCGGGCGCGGCGCCGATCCGGCGGATCGGCGCCGTCGCAGGGTCGTCGCAGGTCAGCGGCCGGCGCGGCGGCGGCGCCGGTTGGCGTCGTGCCGCATCATCACGGCGAGACCGGGGAAACCCCACAGGAAACCGGCCAGGCAGGTCCACAGCCAGTCCTGGTGGTCGTGCGCGGTCAACCAGTCGCGGAAGAAGACCAGCAGCACCAGCCCGGCGAGCGCCCAGGCCGCCATCCCGGCGAGGGCGAACGGCACCATCGGCGGGTCGAGCGGCTCGGGCCGCGGTGGCTGCTCCTTCGGCACGCGGCAAGCGTACGCGATCAACTTTTCCTGCTGGCCGGTGATCTGCGACGATGCGCGCGACAACGGAAGATCACCTGCGAGGACCTGATGGCAGTAGCGCCGCCCGAGAACGGCACACCACCCGACCCCGCTCACCCGCGTAACGGTTTCGACCGGTACTTCGAGGTCTCCGCCCGTGGCTCGACGATGAGCCGCGAGGTACGCGGTGGCCTGGCGACCTTCTTCACGATGGCGTACATCGTGGTGCTCAACCCGCTCATCATCGGTGGTGCCGTCGACGGCGACGGCCAGAAGCTCCCCATCGCCGCCCTCGCCGCGGCCACCGCCCTGGTCGCCGGCCTGATGACCATCCTGATGGGCGTGGTCGGCCGGTTCCCGCTGGCGCTCGCCGCCGGCCTCGGCGTCAACGCGCTGGTCGCGTACGAGATCGCCCCGGAGATGACCTGGGCGGACGCGATGGGCCTCGTGGTGATCGAGGGCCTGATCATCGCGGTGCTGGTGCTGACCGGCCTGCGTACGGCGGTGTTCCGCTCGGTGCCGACGCAGATGAAGACGGCGATCGGCGTCGGCATCGGCCTCTTCCTGACCATCATCGGCCTGGTCGACGCCGGCTTCGTGCGCCGGGTGCCGGACGTGCAGAACAGCACCGTCCCGGTCAGCCTGGGCATCGGCGGCAAGCTCGCCAGCTGGCCGCTGCTGGTCTTCGTGGTGGGCCTGCTGCTGACCATCGTGCTGCTGGTGCGCCGCGTCAGGGGCGCGATCCTGATCGGCATTCTCGGCTCCACCCTGCTGGCGATCGTCGTCGAGGCGGTGGCGAACATCGGCCCGTCCTTCGTCGACGGCAAGCCGAACCCGAAGGGCTGGGCGCTCAACGTCCCCGAGCTGCCGAAGACCTGGGTGGACGTGCCGGACCTGTCGCTGATCGGCAACTTCAACCTGTTCGACTCGTGGGGCCGGGCCGGCTGGGTCGTCGTCCTCATGTTCGTGTTCACCCTGCTGATCACGGACTTCTTCGACACGATGGGCACGATGGTCGCGGTCGGCCAGGAGGGGAACATGCTCGACGAGCGGGGCACCCCGCCGCGGGCGAAGGAGATCCTGCTGGTCGACTCCATCGCGGCGGCGGCCGGCGGTGCGGCGAGCACGTCCAGCAACACGTCGTACATCGAGAGCGCCGCCGGTGTGGCGGAGGGCGCCCGGACGGGCGTGGCCAACCTGGTCACCGGCGGGTTGTTCCTGCTGGCGATGTTCCTGGCGCCGCTGGTCGTGGTGGTGCCGTTCGAGGCGGCGTCCACCGCGCTGGTGGTGGTCGGCTTCCTGATGATGACCGCGGTGCGGACGATCGACTGGTCCGACTACGAGATCGCGATCCCGGCGTTCCTGACGATCGTGCTGATGCCCTTCACGTACTCGATCTCCAACGGCATCGGCGCCGGCCTGATCTCGTACGTGGTGGTGAAGCTCGCCCGGGGCAAGGCCCGGGAGATCCACCCGCTGCTGTACGGGGTGGCCGCCCTCTTCGTGCTCTACTTCCTGCGCGGGCCGATCGAGTCCGTGGTGCTCTGACACGTCGGTCCGCTCCGGGCCGGTGACCGAATCGGGTACCCGGCCCGGAGCAGGACAAACTTCTCGTGAGCATGGTCATATCACCACTCATTCGCCAAGCTAATTAGTTAGGCTAACTATCGTGACGGAGCGGACGGTGACGGCGAAACGCGTGCCACCGGCGCAGCTGGCACCGCAGCTGCGTGATGCGATCACCCGGCTCAACCGGCGGGTCCGACAGGCCCGACCGGTCGGCGACCTCACGGTCACCCAGCTCTCCGCGCTCACCAGCCTCCGGCTGGCGGGTGCGCTGACGCCTCGGGAACTGGCCGACGTGGAACGGGTGCAGCCCCCGACGATGACCAAGATCGTCGCGAAGTTGGAGGAGCGCGGCCTCGTGCAGCGCACCCCCCATCCGACCGACGGCCGGCAGGTCATCCTGGCGGCGACCGAGGGGGGACGGGCGGTGCTCGACCAGTTCGAGCGGGTCCGTGACGAGTGGCTGGCCCGCCGGCTGGCCGAGCTGACCGAGGCCGAGCGGGACACCCTGCGGCAGGCGGCCGAGATCCTTCAGCAGGTCGCCCGCGCCTGACCCGCGCGTCGTGCCACCGCGCCGTCCGACGTCGATGACGCGTACGACCGCGAGGAGGCGCACCAAGAGTGCAGGCGAAGCTGAGCACGATGTTCCAGTCCCTACAGGTCCGCAACTACCGGCTCTTCGCATCCGGGCAGCTGATCAAGCTGATCGGCGTCTGGATGATGTTCATCGCCCAGGACTGGCTGGTCCTCGAGCTCTCCGACAACTCCGCCACCGCGCTCGGCGTGGTGACCGCGCTCCAGTTCACCCCGGTGCTGCTGCTCACCCTGCTCTCCGGGCGGCTCGCCGACCGCTACGACAAGCGCATGCTGCTCTTCGTCGCGAACGCCTTCTGGACCGTGCTGGCCCTCGCCATGAGCCTGCTGGTGATCACCGGCCTCGTGCAGCTCTGGCACGTCTTCGCGTTCGCGGCCCTGCTCGGCGTCGCCAACGCCGTGGAGACCCCGGTCCGGCAGGCGTTCGTCTCCGAACTGGTCGGCACGTCGCTGCTGCCGAACGCGCTCTCGCTGAACGCGGCCGTGTTCAACTCCGCCCGGATCGTCGGTCCGGCCGTCGCCGGCCTGGCCATCGCCGTCCTCGACGTCGGGCCGGTCTTCCTGTTCACCGCGCTCAGCTCGATCGCCCCGCTGGTCACCGTGATCCAGATGCGCCCCGCCGAGCTGCACCGGGAGGCGCTGCCGCCACGCGACGAGCGGGCGTCGGCCAAGGTGGTCGACGGCCTGCGCTACGTCTGGCGCCGGCCCGACCTGCTGCTGCCCATGGCGATGATGTCGGTGATCGGCATGTCGCTGTTCAACTTCCAGCTGACCCTCGCCGCGCTGGCCAAGACCGTGTTCCAGACCGGTGCCGCCTCGTTCGGGCTGTTCAGCACCGCGCTGGCGGTCGGCGCGCTGGTCGGGGCGCTCGCCGGCACCGGGCGGCGCAGCCGCCCGTCGGTCTGGCTGGTGCTCGGCGCGGGGGTCGGCTGCGCCAGCTTCGGCACGCTGGTGGGGCTCGCCCCGGCGTACTGGATGGTGGTGACGCTGCTGCTGCCGACCGGGTTCTTCATGGTCTTCTTCGCCCAGGCGGCCAACCAGCGGGTCCAGCTCGGCACCGACGCCGCCTTCCGCGGTCGGGTGATGGCCCTGTGGGTGCTGGTCTTCCTCGGCACCAACCCGGTCGGAGCGCCGCTCATCGGCTGGGTCGCCGAGACCTACGGCGCCGGCGCCAGCATCTGGATCGGCGGGCTGATCTCGCTGGCCACCGTCCTGATCGCGCTCACCTGGCAGCTGCGCCACTCCGGCGCCCGGCTGCGCTTCCGCATCCTGCCGATGCCGCGCTTCTACGTCACCTCCACCGACTGCTGAGCGTCCCGCCGCCCCTCGGTGGGACGACCCGTCCCATCCTGCGGATGGCGTGGATGGCACGAAAGCGGTGGCGGTAAGGAGGAAAGAGGCTTAGCGTCGATACGTGGAGCCCGGGCGCGCGCTGCTGCTGATCCTGGCCTTCGTCGCCGTAGCGAGCCTGCCGGCGGTGATCGCCCTGGTCTTCTGCGCCGACGAGATCATCGACCGGGTCGCCTGCGGATGGGCCGAGTGGCGCGAGCGCCGGCAGGAGCGGCGCACGATCGCCCGGCTGGACCGGGCCGTCGAGGCCGACGCGCTGACCCGCGACATCGACCTCACCGGCTTCGACCGGCCCGACCGGCGCCCGCTGGAGGAACTCGCCGCCGACCTGCGCCGCCTGCGCGGCCAGGGGGTCGGCCCCGACGGCCGCCAGCCCGTCTGGCACGGCACGATCCTGCGGGCGTACGACGACCGGCTCCGGCTGGCCTGCCGGGCCCTCGGGCTCACCGAGCACCTGGCCGAGCTGGAGGGCGTCGACCTGGAGCTGGAACGGGTCCGGGTGGAGGGACTGCTGCACGCCGCCGGGCTGACCCTGCCTGCCGCCCGGGCCGGCCACCGGCAGCGTCACCGCTGAGGGCGTGGCGGCGTGCGGCTCTTCGTGGCGCTCTACCCGCCGCCCGAGGCGGTCGCGCACCTCGGCGCGCAGGTCGCCCGGCTGCGGATCGGCGCGGCGGCCGCCGCCGGCATCAACGTCCGGCTCGCCGACCCGGCCCACGCGCACGTCACCCTCGCCTTCCTCGGCGACGTGGAGGCGGACCGGCTGGTCGCCGTGGAGAGCGCGCTGGGGCTCGCCGCCGAGTGGTCCCGGAACGGCCGCCAGGCCGCGCCCCGGCTCCGGCTGGCCGGCGGCGGGCGGTTCGGGCGGGGCCGGTTCACCGTGCTCTGGGTCGACCTGCGGGGCGAGGTGGAGCCGGTACTGGTGCTGGCCCGGCTGATCCGCTCCCGCCTGCGGCACGCCCGCCTGCCGTACGACGAGAAGCCGTTCCGCCCGCACCTGACCGTCGCCCGCCCCGGCGACCGGGTGCCCCCGGTCGACGTGGCCGCCGACGTGGCCGCCCTCGACGACTACGAGGGCCCGCAGTGGCCGGCCGGCGAGATGATCCTCGTACGCAGCCACCCCGGGCCCCGCCCCACCTACGACCGCCTGGCGGCCTGGCCCCTCTGACGCTCCGCGGTCACCAGGCCCAGGCCTCCGGGCCGGGGCCGCCGTTGCCGACGGGCGGGAAGAGCTCGTCCAGGCGGGTGAGGGCGTCCTCGTCGAGGCGGACGGCCAGGGCGCCCAGGGAACGGTCGAGCTGGTCGGTGGTGCGCGGTCCGATGATCGGGGCGGTCACCCCGGGCCGGGAGAGCAGCCAGCCGAGGGCCACGTCCGCCGGGTCGTGACCGAGGTCGCCGCAGAGTTCCTCGTACGCCTCGATGGTCGGCCGGTGCTCGGCGAGCGCGTCGGCGGAGCGGCCGCTGGCGCCGCGCGCGGCCCCGCCCTCGGCCATCTTCCGCAGCACACCGGCGAGCAGCCCGCCGTGCAGCGGCGACCAGGGGATGACGCCCAGCCCGTGGTGCTGCGCGGCGGGCACCACCTCGAGCTCGACGTGCCGGGTCATCAGGTTGTAGATGCACTGCTCGGAGACGAGGCCGAGGAAGTGGCGCCTGGCCGCGGCCTCCTGCGCCACCGAGATGTGCCAGCCGGCGAAGTTGGACGACCCGACGTAGAGGACCTTGCCCTGGGCGACCAGGGTCTCCATGGCCTGCCAGATCTCCTCCCACGGGGTGCTCCGGGAGACGTGGTGCATCTGGTACAGGTCGATGGTGTCGGTCTGGAGCCGGCGCAGCGAGTCCTCGCAGGCCCGGACGATGTGCCGGGCGGAGAGGCCCTGCTCGTTGGGCCACTCGCCCATCTTGCCGTAGACCTTGGTGGCCAGCACGACCTTCTCCCGCCGGCCGCCGCCCTGGGCGAACCAGCGCCCGATGATCTGCTCGGTGATCCCCTCGCCGGTCTGCCAGCCGTAGACGTTGGCGGTGTCGAAGAAGTTGATCCCGTGTTCGAGGGCCCGGTCCATGATCGCGAAGCTGTCCGGCTCGGTGGTCTGCGGCCCGAAGTTCATCGTGCCGAGGCAGAGGCGGCTGACCGACAGGCCCGTACGGCCAAGGTTCGTGTACTCCATGAGGCCACCCTGCCACGCCGGCACTTCGAGTGCCTCGCGTCGACTCCGGCGACGGGTCCGTCGCCGGAGTCAGCCGGTCACGAGGACTCGCGGGCCGCCGGGCCGCTACCGAAGAGCACGTCGTCCCAGCTCGGCAGGCGCTTGCGCGGCTTGCCGCCGGCGTCGGTCGACTCGCCCGCCGCTGCCGCCGCGGGCGCGCCGGTGCGCCGGGGCCGGAGCACCGCCAGCGACGGCACGGCCGGCACCTCCTTGGGCGCGTCCGAGTCGTCGTCGAACGCGGAACCCTGGCCACCGCCGAGCAGCGCCGCCGCCCCGCCGCCGACCGGCCGCTGACGCGGCGCGTCCTGCCCGGCCAGGGCGGCCGGGGTGCGGGGTTCGAGCCCGCGGCCCGAGGTCGAGCCGAGCGGACGGTCGAGGGAGGCGAGCAGGGCGTCCCGCCCGGCCCGGATCGGGTCGCGCCCGGGGCGGCTGTGCTCGGCCGCCGCCGCCGGCAGGCCGTGCCCGCCCCGGCTCGGCTCACCGCGCGACGGGCCGGGCAGCGCGTGGCCGCCCCGCTCGGGCGCCGGCTCCTGGCCGAGGATCGGGGTGGGCCGCTCGGCGCAGAGGTATTGCGCCATGTCGTCGTGCGGGGTGACCGCCTGCCGGGTCTTGTCGAGATCCCAGATCGCCTGCGCGGTCGCCTTGCCCGAGGGCCAGGTCGCCACGATCCGCCAGGTGCCGTCGTCGCGGCGCCACGCGTCCCAGGAGATCTTCTCGGTGTCGATCCCGTGCTGGGCCAGCCGGCCGTTGACCACCTCGGCGAGCGGGGTGGGCTTCTCCGCGCCCTTCAGCCGGGTGCGCCGGGCGTGCTGGGCGAGCATGGCCCGCTCCTGGAGCACCGGGCCGGCGTAGCGCAGCACGCGGTCGACCGGCACGCCGGCGATCCGGGCGACGTCCTCGGCGGACTCGCCGGAGCGGATCTTCGCCTGGATGTCCCGTGGGGAGAGTGAGGGCACCGGGTCGGCGCTGGTCGCCGGGGCCACCGCGAGCGGCGGGGCGCCGGGCTCGGCGTGCAACGCGCCGGCGATCCGCTCGTCGATGGGCAGGGCGAGCAGTCGCCCGACCTCGTCGGCGAGCACCAGGGCCTGGCCGTCCTCGGAGAGGGCGACGAAGCGTACTGGGCGCATGGCGTTGCCTCCGTCCCGCTTCGCTGGCCGTCACGCCACGAGCCGGCCACCCGGGCGTCCTCGCACCACCGTACGCGCATCTGCCCGCGGGTGGGGGATGCGACACCCGCATGTCGCGACTGAGCTGCGACGATGATCACGGTCGGTGGCCGGCGGGCGTGCCGGCGGCCACCGACCGTGACGGCGATCAGAGTCGCTCGACCACGTAGTCGATCGACGCGGTCAGGGCCTCGACGTCGGCCGGCTCGACGGCCGGGAAGAGCGCGACGCGAAGCTGGTTGCGGCCCAGCTTCCGGTACGGCTCGGTGTCCACGATGCCGTTGGCGCGCAGCGCCTTGGCGATCGCGGTGGCGTCGACGGAGTCGGCGAAGTCGACGGTGGCGACCACGTTGGAACGCAGCGCCGGGTCGGTGACGAACGGCGTCGCCACCTCGGAGCGCTCCGCCCAGCCGTACACGATCGCGGCGCTCTCGGCCGTGCGCTTGGCCGCCCAGGCCAGCCCGCCCTGGGAGTTCATCCAGTCGGTCTGCTCGGCGGCCAGGAAGATGGTGGCCAGCGCCGGGGTGTTGTAGGTCTGCTCCAGCCGCGAGTTGTCGATCGCGGTGACCAGGTCGAGGAAGGCCGGGATGTAGCGGCCGGACGCCTTGATCTCGCCGGCCCGCTCCAGCGCGGCGGGGGACATCAGGGCCAGCCACAGGCCGCCGTCGGAGCCGAAGCACTTCTGCGGGGCGAAGTAGTAGACGTCGGTCTCGCCGACGTTGACGTCCAGGCCGCCCGCGCCCGAGGTGGCGTCGACCAGCAGCAGCGAGCCGGGGTCGGCGCCGGCCACCCGGGCGATCGGCACCGCGACACCCGTCGAGGTCTCGTTGTGCGGGGTGGCGTAGACGTCCACCCCGGCCTCGGCGGTCAGGGTGGGCGCGGTGCCGGCCTCCGACTTGCGGATGGTGGGCTCGCCGAGGAACGGGGCGTCCTTGACGGACTTGGCGAACTTCGCGCCGAACTCGCCGAAGCTGGCGAACTGCGCCCGGTCCCGGACGAGGCCGAACGTCGCGACCTCCCAGAACGCCGTGGTGCCGCCGTTGCCGAGCACCACCTCGTAGCCCTCGGGGAGGGAGAAGAACTCGGCGATGCCGCGGCGCAGCCGGGCCACCTGGTCACGGACGGTCTTCTGCCGGTGCGAGGTGCCCAGGTAGCTGGTCGCCACGTCGGTGAGGGCGGAGACCGCCGCCGGACGGACCTTGGACGGCCCGCAGCCGAACCTCCCGTCGGCGGGCTTGAGGTCGTCGGGAATCCGGATGGTCGGTGCGTCAGCCACGGTTGTCGAGATCCTTCCGCATGGGCGAGAGCGGGCCCGGTGTTCAGGCGGGCGCGGATCGACGGCGGACGCGCGCTCAGGCGCACGACGTGGCCGGGACCCGGGCCCGGTCCGGCGACACTGCCGGCCTTCATCCTCCCACCCGGATCGGCCGCTCCGGCCGCTGGTCCCACCTGCGGCCTTGAGGCGTACGCCACAACCGGCGCCCGGGGGTCGCGGCCCGCTGTGCCCACGCGCACGAAGGGACCCTTCCCGCCGCCGGGCGAGGGGAAGGGCCCCTTCTCGCGTCGTCTCTCAGACGCCGTGCGGGATGGCGTCCCAGCCCTCGACGTCGCTGGGCTTGCGGGTGCCCGGGCCGACGTAGCGGGCCGACGGGCGGACCAGCCGCTGGAGCTTCTTCTGCTCCAGGATGTGCGCGCTCCAGCCGCCCATCCGGGCGCAGGTGAACATCGAGGTGAACATGTGCGCGGGCACCTCGGCGAAGTCCAGCACCACGGCCGACCAGAACTCGACGTTGGTGGCGAGCACCCGGTCCGGCCGGCGGGCCTGGAGCTCGGCCAGGGCGGCCTTCTCCAGCGCCTCGGCGATCTCGAAGCGCGGCGCGCCCAGCTCCTTGGCGGTGCGGCGGAGCACGCGGGCGCGCGGGTCCTCGGCCCGGTAGACGCGGTGGCCGAAGCCCATCAGCCGCTCGCCCCGGTCGAGGACGCCCTTGACGTAGCCCTCGGCGTCGCCGCTGCGCTCGACCGCCTCCAGCATGCTGAGCACGCGGGACGGGGCGCCGCCGTGCAACGGGCCGGAGAGGGCGCCGATGCCGGAGGAGATGCAGGCCGCGGCGTCCGCGCCGGTGGAGGCGACGATCCGGGCGGTGAAGGTGGAGGCGTTCAGGCCGTGCTCGGCGGCCGAGATGAAGTAGGCGTCGACGGCCTTGACGTGCCGCGGGTCCGGCTCGCCCCGCCAGCGCTTCATGAAGCGCTCGACGATCGTGGACGCCTTGTCGATCTCCTTCTGCGGCACCGCCGGCAGGCCCAGGCCGCGCGCCGACTGGGCGACGAAGGAGAGCGCGGTGACCGACACCCGGGCGAGGTCCTCGCGGGCCTGCTCGTCGGAGATGTCGAGCAACTGGCTGAGACCCCAGTACGGGGCCAGCATCGCGACCGCGGACTGCACGTCCACCCGGATGTCGCCGGAGTGCACCGGCACCGGGAACGGCTCCGCCGGCGGCAGGCCCGGGCCGAACCGCCCGTCGACCAGCAGCGCCCAGACGTTGCCGAAGGAGACCTGGCCGATCAGATCCTCGATGTCGACCCCGCGATAGCGCAGCGCGCCGCCCTCGCGGTCGGGTTCGGCGATCTCGGTCTCGAAGGCTACGACGCCCTCCAGCCCGGGTTTGAAATCGGCCATGTCGCTCTCCTGGATCTGCTCGGTGCGCCCGCCCGGGGCTTCGGTCCCGGCCCAGCCGGGCGAGCGCCTTAGGCGACCCTCAGGGATGTGTTCGTGACATCTTGCCTGCTGGGTAACCGGATCCGCGACCCACTGCGACTGTGCCGCACACGACATCCCCGGTCCGGAAGGCCCGGGCCGCGTCGGTGACACTGGGCGGTACGGGCTGGCCTGCGTCGCAGGGGGTGGGCCGGGTCGACGAGGAGGAGTGGGAACGTGACGGGGGACACAGCCCGGCCAGCGGCGATGCGTAACGAGTACGCCGCGGAGCTGGGCCTTTCCGAGGCGGACCTGGCCGCCGACTGGCACGACCAGTTCGACCGCTGGTTCGCCGACGCGGTGGCCGCCGGGCTGCCCGAACCGAACGCGATGGTGGTCGGCACCGCCGACGCCGCGGGCCGGCCGAGCGCGCGGACCGTGCTGCTGAAGGGGTACGACCCGGAGGGCTTCGTCTTCTTCACCAACTACGGGTCCCGCAAGGGCGCCGAGGCGGCCGCCAACCCGTACGCCAGCCTCGTCTTCCCCTGGTTCCCCATGCACCGGCAGGTGGTGGTGGCCGGCCGGGTCGAGCGGGTCGACCGGGCGGAGACGGAGGCGTACTTCGCCAGCCGGCCGCGCGGCTCCCAGCTCGGTGCCTGGGCCAGCACCCAGTCCCGGGTGATTCCCGACCGGACCGTGCTGGACGAGGCGTACCGGGCGGCGGCGGAGCGGTTCGCCGAGGTCGAGCCGATCCCCGCCCCGCCGCACTGGGGCGGGCTGCGGGTGCGGCCGGAGTCGGTGGAGTTCTGGCAGGGCCGGGTCAGCCGGCTGCACGACCGGCTGCGCTTCCGGCTCACCGGGACCGGGCAGTGGACCGTCGAGCGGCTGGCGCCGTGACCCAGCTCAAGGACCCGCGGCCGGGCGGGCTGCGCCGGTTCGCGATCGACGTGCGCCCGCTGGCCGTGCCGGCGTACCGGCGGATGTGGCTGGGCAACGGCATCGCGATGCTCGGCATCCAGCTCACCGCGGTCGCCGTGCCGGTGGAGATGTACGCGCTGACCGGCAGCTCGTTCTGGGTCGGCCTGATCGGGATCGCGGCGTTCGTACCGCTGCTGGTCTTCGGGCTCTGGGGCGGCGCGGTGGCCGACGCGCACGACCGGCGCAAGGTGCTGCTGGGGACCGCGGCGGTGCTCTGGGTCGCCACGTTCGGCCTGGTGGTGCAGGCGGTGCTCGGGGTCGGCAGCCCGCTGCTGCTGCTCGTCCTGGTGGCGGTGCAGTCGATCGCCTTCGCGGTCAGCTCGCCCACCCGCAACGCGATCCTGCCCCGGCTGGTGCCCGCGGAGCTGGTGCCAGCGGCCACCACGCTGAACTTCACCACCTTCACGGCCGCCGCGGTGTTCGGCCCGCTGGTCGCCGGCCTGATCTTCGCCGCGTGGGGCACCGACCTCGGCCTGCCGATCGCGTACGCGGCCGACGCCGCGCTCTACGCGGTCGCCGTCTGGGCGACGGTGAAGCTGCCGGCCATGCCGCCGGAGCGGGACCCGGAGGCGTCCGCCGCCCCACGGCGGGCCGGGCTGGCCAGCATCGTCGACGGCCTGCGCTACCTGGCGACCACCCCGGTGCTGATGCTCTCCTTCGTCATCGACCTGATCGCGATGGTGCTGGCGATGCCCCGGGCGCTCTTCCCGGAGATCGCCGAATCCCGGTTCGGCGGCGGCGCGGCGGTCGGCTGGCTCTACAGCGCGATCGCGGCGGGCGCGATGCTCGGCGGGCTGACCTCGGGGTGGATCGGGCGGCTGCGCCGGCAGGGGCTGGTGCTGGTGGTGGCGGTGGTCGGCTGGGGGCTGGCGGTCGCGGCGGCCGGGCTGGCCGGCCAGCTCTGGCTGATGGTGCTGCTGCTCGCGGTGGCCGGGGCGGCCGACCTGGTCAGCGCGGTGCTGCGGCAGTCGATGCTGCTGGTCCACGCGCCGGACCGGATGCGTGGGCGGCTGATGGGCGTCAACACGGTGGTCATCGCCGGCGGCCCGCGCCTGGGCGACCTGCGGGCCGGCGCGGTGGCGGCCGGTTTCGGCGGTGGCGTCGCCTGGGTCGGCGGCGGGCTGGCCGCGGCGGCGCTCGCGGTGCTGCTCGCGGTGGCGTTCCCGGTGCTGCTGCGCTACCGGGCGACGGCCCCCGCCGGCGGTGACCGGGCGTGACGGGTTCGGCCGGGGCGAGCGACGGCGAGGGGGAGCCGTTAGGGTCCCCCGCATGGACACCCCCGACCAGCGTCCGCCCTCGGGCGCACAGTGGACCATTTCGGCCGCCGGCCACGAGGCCGTCATCGTGGAGGTGGGCGGCGGGGTCCGGACATACCGGCACGACGGGACCGACCACCTGGACGGGTACGACGCCGACGAGATCTGCCCCGGCTGCGCGGGACAGGTGCTGGCCCCCTGGCCGAACCGGATCCGCGACGGGCGCTACACCTTCGGCGAGCGGTCGTTGCAGCTCACGCTCAGCGAGCCGGACCGGGGGGTGGCCATCCACGGGCTGGTCAACTGGGTGCCGTGGCGGCTGGTGGAGCAGTCGTCCGACGCGGTGACCGTCGGCTACGACCTGCCGCCGCAGCCGGGCTACCCGTGGCCGCTGCGGCTGCGCACCCGGTGGAGCGTCGGCCCGGACGGGCTGCGCGCGGAGCACGAGGCGACGAACCTCGGCGCCGAGCCCGCGCCGTTCGGCTTCGCCGTGCACCCGTACCTGCGGGTGCCCGGGGTAGCGGTGGACGACCTGTCGCTGCGGCTGCCGGCCCGGACGCGGTTGCAGGTGGACGGGCGGCTGCTGCCGATCGGGGGCACCCCGGTCGCCGGCACCGAGTACGACTGGACCAGCCCCCGCCGGATCGGCGGCGCCCGGCTCGACCTCGCCTTCGGCGACGTGATCCGCGACGACGACGGCGGCTCGGTGGTCAGCCTGGCCGCCCCGGACGGCGCGGCGGGCGTGCGGATCTGGGCGGACCGGGAGTTCGGCTGGTGGCAGGTGTTCACCGGCGACGCCCTGGCCGGCGAGCGGCGACGCCGTTCCGTGGCGGTGGAGCCGATGACCTGCCCGCCGGACGCGTTCCGCTCGGGTCGGGACGTGATCACCCTGAAGCCGGGCGCGACCTGGCGGGGTGTCTGGGGCGTACGACCCGGGGTCTGAGCGGGGGAGCGCATGGAGTTCAGCGAGGTGGTCCGGCGGCGCCGGATGGTGCGCAACTACGACCCGGACCGCCCCGTCCCGCCCGACGTGGTGGAGCGGCTGCTCGACCACGCGGTCCGCGCGCCGTCGGCCGGCTTCGCCCAGGGCTGGGGTTTCCTGGTGCTGGAGACGCCGGAGGACCGGGAGCGGTTCTGGACGGCGACCACCCCGGGCGGTGGCGGCCGGGAGCGGTGGCTGGCGGGGATGCGCCGGGCCCCGCTGATCGTCGTCCCGCACGCGAACCGGTCGGCCTACCTGGAGCGGTACGCGGAACCCGACAAGGGCTGGGCGGACCGCTCGACGGAGCGCTGGCCGGTGCCCTACTGGTACGTGGACACCGGCTTCGCCGCCCTGCTGATGCTGCTGACCGCCGTCGACGAGGGGCTGGGGGCGTGCTTCTTCGGCATCCCCGCGCCGCGCCTCGACGCGTACCGGGAGGCGTTCGGGGTGCCGCCCGAGTACGAGCCGGTCGGAGCCGTCACGGTGGGTTATCGTGCGCCCGACCACCGGTCACCGTCGCTGCGCCGGGGACGTCGCCCGGTGGACGAGGTGGTCCGGCGGGGGCGGTGGAGCTGACCGGCGCCGAGAGCCTCGTCAGGTGTTTCGTCCGGTGGCGAACCGGACGGCGGGTGGTGAAACTGGCATCAGGGAGCAGAACGCGGTGTGGTGCGGCCGGCTACGCTGGCACGGTCATCGGTGCCGCGGGTCGCGGTGCCGCGCCGCGAACCGACCCGGTGTCGTGGGTCGGCCCGGCCAGGGGGAGGGGAGCGTGCCGTCGTGATCTTCAGAGCGGTCCGGGACGGGCGTCCCTACCCGGAGCACAACCTGACGCTCAAGCAGTGGGCGGAGATTCCGCCGAGGCCGCTGCGCCTGGATCAGTTGATCACCACCAAGCGCGAGCTGGCGCTGGACAAGCTCCTCGCCGAGGACTCCACCTTCTACGGCGACCTCTTCCCGCACGTCGTGCAGTGGAACGGCGGGCTCTACCTGGAGGACGGGCTGCACCGCGCCCTGCGGGCGGCGCTGCAGCAGCGCAACCAGATCCACGCCCGGGTGCTCGTCCTCTCCGGGCCGATCGAGTGAGCGCGGTCCGCCGGCTGGCCGACCCGTCCTGACCTGCGGTTCCGCCGGATCGGCGCGGCGGTCGCGCCCGGTGCGGTCCGTCGACGAGCGGCTGTCGCACAGGAGCCGTACCGTCATCCTCAGACGACGTGTCTGACGAGGACGGTGAGGGCCATGGCCCGCGACGGTGACATCAACGAGCCCACGAAAGAGTTCCCCGGCTATCCGACCGGCGAGGCGCTCAAGGAGCGGTCGGCTGTCACAACCGGGCCGGAGCCGGGTGCGCCGCCGCCGGCGGGCGGGCCCGCCCGCGGCCTGCTCTGGGTGCTCGGCGCGGCGGCGCTGGCGGTGGTGGTGCTGCTCGGCGTGCAGGCCACCGGCCTGCTGCCGGACTTCCGCAACCCGTTCGCCAAGGAGCAGACCGACCGCAGCCAGCCGCCGCTGCTCAAGTCGATCCAGGATCTCAGCCGCTACGTGGCGGCCGAGGGCAACTTCCAGGTGGTCGTCGATCTCCAGAACGACCGGCGCAACGTGCCCGACTGGCTGCTCAGCCAGCGCACCCTCTTCGTCGGGGCGGGCAGCGTCGAGGCGTACGTCGACTTCGCCAAGATCTCCGAGGGCGCGGTGGTCGAGTCGGCCGACGGCAAGTCGGTGGAGATCAGGCTGCCGGCGCCGCAGCTCGGCAAGACCAACCTCGACCTGGAGAAGAGCTACGTCTTCGCCGAGGAGCGCGGGCTGCTCAACCGGGTCGGCGAGCTGGTGAAGGGCGATCCCAACCGCCAGCAGCAGGTCTACCAGCTCGCCGAGGAACGGATCACCACCGCGGCCCGCGACAGCGGCCTGACCCAGCGGGCGGAGGAGAACACCCGCAAGATGCTGGAGGGGCTGCTCCGCTCCCTCGGCTACGAGAAGGTGACGGTCACCTACACCGCCCCGTGACGGCGGAGCCCACCGACGCGACGGCGCCCGCCCCGGTCGACGGGACGGGCGCCTGCGCGTGTATCGCCCCCGCGGCCGGCGGGAGTGGGACGGGGTCAGTAGCGGGTGGCGGCGTGGCGGTCCTCGTTCGGCATCAGGACCCAGAGGACCAGGTAGACGATCACCTGGGTGCCGGGCAGTAGCAGCGACAGCAGGAACAGCAGCCGGATGAAGCCGGCCGACCTGCCGAAACGCTGGGCCAGGCCGGCGCAGACGCCGGCGATCATGCGCCCCTGACGGGGGCGGACCAGTTTGCGACTCATCGTCGTACTCCCACTCTGCGGCGTTCGCCGCCTCTGCCCTCAACGGTAGGAAGGGGTGGCCACCGCGCCCTCGGTCGCGAGGAGGATCGGCGGCGCCCGTACCCGTAGGTGGTTACCCGGGAACCGGCCCCGCGACGCCCCGGCCCCGCCGGAGCGGGACGGCCGACGGGAACGACGGGCAGGAGCTGAGCTGGGCGGGTAGGCTCGCCGGTCGGGCACCCACACCCCCGGGTGCCGGACGGCCGCCCGGACCGGGTCGGCCACGACCGGGCCGGAACCCCACGAGGGTGCGACGGCGAGGAAGTGCAGCCATGATCAGCGTTTTCGACCTCTTCAGCGTCGGCATCGGGCCGTCCAGCTCCCACACGGTGGGGCCGATGCGGGCCGCCCGCACCTTCGCCGCCGGGCTCAAGGCCGACGGGTTGCTGACCGGCACGGTACGGGTGCAGGCGGAGCTCTTCGGCTCGCTCGGCGCCACCGGGCACGGCCACGGCAGCGACCGGGCCGTGCTGCTCGGGCTGGCCGGCGAGGCCCCGGAGACCGTCGACACCGACACGGTCGACGCGCGGATCACCCGGATCCGCGCCGAGCGCCGGCTGGGCCTGCTCGACGCGCACGAGATCGACTTCGACCCGGACCGCGACCTGGTGCTGCACCGGCGCCGGTCGCTGCCGTACCACCCCAACGGGATGACCTTCGCCGCGTACGACGACAGGGGCGCGGAGCTGCGGGTACGGACGTACTACTCGGTCGGCGGCGGGTTCGTGGTGGACGAGGCGGCGGCCGGGGCGGACCGGATCAAGCCGGACGCCACGCGGGTGCGGCACCCGTTCCTCACCGGCGCGCAGCTGCTCGACGTGACCTCGTCGACGGGGCTGTCGATCAGCGAGGTGATGCTCGCCAACGAGCTCTCCTGGCGCAGCGAGGGCGAGGTGCGCGCCGGCCTGCTGGAGATCTGGCGGGTGATGCGGGAGTGCGTCGAGCGCGGCTGCTCCCGCGACGGGGTGCTGCCCGGCGGCCTGAAGGTCCGCCGCCGCGCCGCCGAGCTGCGCCGCAGCCTGGAGACGGAGTCCGACCCGGCCGATGCGCTGCGGGCGATGGACTGGGTGACCCTCTTCGCCCTCGCCGTCAACGAGGAGAACGCGGCCGGCGGCCGGGTGGTCACCGCGCCGACCAACGGGGCGGCCGGGATCATCCCGGCGGTGCTGCACTACTACACCCGGTTCTCCCCTGGCGCCTCCGAGGATGGGGTGGTCCGGTTCCTGCTGGCGGCCGGCGCGATCGGCGTGCTGTTCAAGGAGAACGCCTCGATCTCCGGCGCGGAGGTGGGCTGCCAGGGCGAGGTGGGCTCGGCCTGCTCGATGGCCGCCGCCGGGCTGGCCGAGGCGCTGGGCGGCACCCCCGAGCAGGTGGAGAACGCCGCCGAGATCGGCATGGAGCACAACCTCGGGCTGACCTGCGACCCGGTCGGGGGTCTGGTGCAGATCCCCTGCATCGAGCGGAACGCGGTGGCTAGCATCAAGGCGATCACGGCCGCCCGGCTGGCGCTGCGCGGCGACGGGGTGCACCACGTCTCGCTGGACAAGGTCATCAAGACCATGCGCGAGACCGGCGCGGACATGAAGGTCAAATACAAGGAGACGGCGCGCGGCGGACTGGCCGTCAACGTGATCGAGTGCTGAGGGGGCGTTCGTTCACCGACTGCTAACCTGTCGTCCGTTCGGTGAGGCGGGAGGCGGCGGTGACCTCTGGCGTCGCGGCGTTGTGGTCGCACCGCACCTCGCTGCGCATCCTCGTCCGGCGCGACCTCGCCGTGAAGTACCAGCAGTCCGTGCTCGGGTACCTCTGGTCGCTGATCGAGCCCCTCAGCATGGGGGCGATCTACTGGTTCGTCTTCGGAATCCTCTACTCCCGGGACACCAACCGCCACCTCGGTGACGCGGCCGACTCGTACCCGCTGTTCCTGCTCACCGGGATCTTCGCCTGGATGTGGACCAGCTCGGCGCTGAGCGAGGCGACCAACGCGCTGACCGGCCAGGCCCGGCTGATCACGACGATGAACGTGCCGCGGCAGGTCTTCCCGATCGGCCGGGTCACCGGCCGCTTCGCCGAGTACGCCGCCGGCCTGCCGATCCTGCTCGCCGTCGCCGTCTGGTACGCCGCGTCCGGCCGGGTCGAGCTGGGCTGGTCGCTGCTGGCCCTGCCGCTCGCGGTGGCGGTGCAGGCCGTCCTGCTGGTCGGGCTGGCGCTGCTGCTCTCGGCGGTCAACGTGCTGATGCGCGACGTCGAGCGCTTCATGCGGCTGGTCATCCGGGTGCTCTTCTACGCCACCCCGATCATCTATCCGCTGAGCCTCGTGCGGGACGCCGACCTGCCGGGCTGGCTGAAGGTCGCCTACGAGCTGAACCCGCTGGTCGGCATCTTCCAGCTGCACCACGCGGTCTGGTACCCGGACGAGTTCCCCGACGCCCGGCTGCTCGCCACCGCCGTCGGCGTCAGCCTGCTGGTGCTGGCCGCCGGCTGGTGGTCGTTCCGCCGGCTCGAACCCGCCGTGCTCAAGGAACTGTAGGGATGGCCGACCCGATCATCGCGGCGGAGGGGCTCGGCATCCGGTTCGTCCGCAACCGGCGGCGGCAGCTGCGGCTGCGGGAGCTGTTCATCCACCGGGGGCGGCGCGGCGCGGACGACGGCCGGTTCTGGCCGCTGCGGGACGTGTCGTTCTCGGTCCGCGCCGGGGAGACCGTCGGTGTGGTGGGCCGCAACGGCACCGGCAAGAGCACCCTGCTGCGGCTGATCGCCGGCGTGCTCATTCCCGACGAGGGCCGGATCCGGGTGCGCGGGGACGTCGCGCCGCTGCTGGAGCTCTCCGCCGGGTTCTCCAACGACCTGACCGGGCGGGAGAACCTCTACCTGGTCGGTGGCCTGCACGGGCTCCCCTCGGGCTACCTGCGGCGGCACTTTGACGACATCGTCTCGTTCGCCGGTGAGCAGGTGGAACGGGCCATCGACACGTCGGTGCGGCACTACTCGTCCGGCATGAAGGTCCGGCTCGGCTTCGCCATCATCTCGCACCTGCCGCACCCGATCCTGCTCATGGACGAGGTGACCGCGGTCGGGGACGAGGAGTTCCGCAAGAAGTGTTATGCGACGATCGACCGTCTGCTCGGGGAGGGGCGCACTCTGGTGCTGGTGTCACACAACGAAAAGGACCTGACCCGGTTCTGCCGTCGGGGGCTCTACCTCGACGGGGGCCGGCTGAGCGTCGACGGCACGATCGCCGAGGCGCTCCACGCGTACCAGGCCGCGGTTCCGCGGTGACGCTCGCGATCGTGCTCGCCGCCGACGCCCCGGCCGCGAGCCTGCCGACCCGCTCGGGCGAACCCCTCGCCGACCGGCTGGCCGACCAGCTCCGTCGCGCCGGGGCGGACGAGGTGCGCCACGCCGCCGACCTGGACGAGCTGGCCAGCCTCGTCGACGCGGCCACCGGCCCGGTGCTCGTCACCGGCGCCGACCTGGTCGCGCACACCGCCGTCCTGCGGCACCTGGCCACCAGCCCCGTCGGGCCGACGGTCGCGCTGGTGCTCACCGACCCGCCCGGCGAGGGCCGCACGGCCGTGCGCGAGGAGCGCGGCCAGGTGGTCGAGGCCGGGCCGCCGGAGGCGCTGGACGGCGGGGCCACCGGCGTCTTCGGCGGCGCGCTGCGGGTGGGCGTCGACCATTTGCCCGCGCTCGCCGCCGCCGCGCGCGCCGCCACCGTCGCGGCGGTGCCCGCGGGCGCGCCGTCGGCCGCCGCGCCGCCGGTGGCCGGGCCCGCCGTGGACCGGCTCTTCGCGGGCCTCACCGGGCTCGGCACGCTGACCTTCGCCCAGCGCGTACGCCTGCTCGTCGCGCACCGGGTGGGCGACCCGGCGGGGCTGGCCGCCGCGGAGGCGGCCGTGGCCGCCGTCGACGAGGACCGGGCCGAGCTGAGGCTCTCGGTGAAGGAGCGGGACGACTTCTTCACCACCTTCTTCGTCAGCACCTGGTCGCCGTACGTGACGAAGGCGTCGGCGAAGCTCGGGCTCGGCCCCACGGCCGTCACGATGATCTCGGTGGCCTTCGCGGTGGCCGCCGCCGTGCTCTTCGGCACGGGCGGCCGGCTGGCGCTGGTCGCCGGGGCGGTGCTGCTCTACCTCGGCTTCGTGCTGGACTGCGTGGACGGCCAGCTCGCCCGCTACACCCGGCACTTCAGCGCCTGGGGCGGCTGGCTGGACACCATGGCCGACCGGGCGAAGGAGTACGTGGTCTACGCGGGCCTCGGCTACGGGGCCACCCAGGCCGGCTTCCGGTACGGCTGGGCGCTGGCGATCGCCGCGATCACCCTGCAGACCGTCCGGCACATGACCGACACCTGGTACGGCGTGCTGCACGACGAGGCGGCCCGCCGGCCGAAGGCGGTCGGCACCGCCGGCGGCGGCATCGGCGACAGGCTGAACGCCGCCTCCAACCGGGTGCAGGCCGACACGGGCTCGCTGTCGTACTGGCTGAAGCGGACGGTGGTCTTCCCGATCGGGGAGCGGTGGGCGCTGATCGCCATCACCGTGGCGCTGTTCGGCCCGCTGGTCAGCCTGTACGCGGTGCTCGGCTGGGGGGTGCTGGCCTTCGCGTACACCGGGGCGCTGCGCACGCTGCGGGCCCGCTGGATGCGGGTCCCGGTGCTGGACACGGTCGACGCCACCCTGCACCGCGACGACGGCCCGCTCGCCGCCCGGTTCCCGTTGGCCCGCCGGCCGGGACCGCTGACGTTGGCGGTGCTGGCCGCGCTGCCGGCGGCGATCATGCTGCTCGTCGCGCTGCGCGGGGGCGAGGCAGCCCCGCCCCGGTGGACGGTGCTGCTCGCCCTGGCGGGGCTGCTGCTCGCCGGCGGCGGGGCGCGGGCGGCGCACGACGGGCCGCTGGACTGGCTGGTCCCGGCGGCGCTGCGGGCGGGCGAGTACCTCTTCGCCATCGCGGTCGGGGTGGTCGGCGGCGTGCCGGCGTGGCTGGTCTTCGGGTACGTCTTCGTGCTGACGCTGCACCACTACGACCTGACGGCGCGGCTGGAGAAGCGGCAGGCCGCCCCGCCGCTGCACGGCGGCACGCTGGGCTGGGAGGGCCGGTCGGTCCTGCTGGCCGCGGCGGCGATCGTCGGTTTTGCGGGTATCGGGATGGCTACACTCGGTACGTACCTTCTCGTGGTTTTCGTGGGGAGTGTCGCCCTCGCCTGGGTCGTCCTGCCTGCCCGCGCCGCGCGGGCGTCGGCGGGTGCGGTCGGCGCGGGAGGTCGCTCGCCGGGCTGACGACAGGGGCCGGCCGATGACACTGATCAGCTTCGTCGTGCCGGCCTACCGGGTGCAGGGCTACCTGCGCGAGTGCCTCGACTCCATCCTCGGCCAGCCGGTCGCCGACATCGAGGTGATCGGCGTCGACGACTGCTCGCCGGACGACAGCGGCGAGATCCTCGCCGAGTACGCGGCCCGCGACCGGCGGATGCACGCCGTCCGGCTGCCGGAGAACGTCGGGCTCGGTCCGGCCCGCAACGTCGGGCTGGACCGGGCCGTCGGGGAGTACGTCTGGTTCGTCGACGGCGACGACTGGCTCGCCCCGGATTGCCTCGCCGAGGTGGCCGGGCGCCTCCGCGCGACCCGCCCCGACGTGCTCCTGGTCGACCACGTCCGGACCCACTGGAACAACGCCGCCAGCCGCAGCGCGATGACGGAGGTGTTCCCGGAGCCGCCCGGCGAGGAGACCTTCCGGCTGCGGGAGCGGCCCGAGACGCTGCGGCTGCTGCACACCGCCTGGAACCGGCTGGTCCGCCGGCAGTTCCTGCTCGACGAGGGGCTGCGCTTCGCCCCCGGCTGGTACGAGGACGTCTCGTTCAGCTACCCCGTGCTGATGGCCGCCGAGCGGATCGGCGTGCTGGACCGGGTCTGCGTCAACTACCGGCAGCGCCGGACCGGGGCGATCACCAGAACCCGGGGCGAGCGGCACTTCGAGGTCTTCCAGCAGTGGCACCGGGTGTTCCGGCTGATGGACGCCTGGGGGCCGGCGGTCGACGACCTGCGCCCCGCGCTGTTCGAGCGGATGATCTGGCACTACCTGACCGTGCTCGGCAACGGGGAACGGCTCGACCCCGAGCTGCGGCCGGCCTTCTTCGCCCGGATCACCGCCGACCACGCGCGCTGGCTGCCGCCCGGCGGCTACCCGGCGCCGGGGGGCGCCGAGGGGCTCAAGCACCGGCTGGTGGCCGCCGGCCGCTGGCGTACGTTCAGCGCGCTGCGGGCCGCCTACCGGGCGCGGGACGTGGCCCGGCGTACCGCGCGGAGCACGAAGCGGCGGGTCGCGCCCCCGGCCCGGCGGGCCGCGCGGCTGGCCCGGGACACCCTGCTGCGGGAGTACTACCGGGCCGAGTTGCGCCGGCCGGTCGACCCGACGCTGGCCGTCTACGCGGCCTACTGGTACCGCGGATACTCGGACAACCCGGCGGCCGTCTTCGAGGCGGCCCGGCGGCTGGCGCCGCAGATCCGCGGCGTGTGGATCGTCCGGCGGGACCGGGTGCACACCGTGCCGGAAGGCGTCGCGTACGTGGTCGCCGGCACGCCCGCGTACTACCGGGCGCTGGCCCGGGCGCGCTGGCTCGTCAACAACGTGAACTTCCCGGACTTCGTGCGCAAGCGGCCGGGCACGGTGCACGTGCAGACCCACCACGGCACGCCGGTGAAGGTGATGGGCCTCGACCAGCAGCGCTACCCGATCGGCGCGGTCGGGATGGACTTCGCGGGGCTGCTGCGCCGGGTGGACCGGTGGGACTACAGCATCAGCGCGAACAGCTTCTCCAGCCAGATGTGGGAGCGCGCGTACCCGGCCGCGTACACCACGCTGGAGGTCGGCTACCCGCGCAACGACCGGCTGGTCACCGCGACCGCCGAGGAGGTGGCCCGGCTGCGTGCCGGGTTCGGCCTCGGGCCCGGCGAACAGGTCGTCCTGTACGCCCCGACGCACCGCGAGCACCTGCCCGGCTACCGGCCACCGTTCGACCCGGAGCGGCTGCTCGACGTGCTCGGCCCGGCCGGCCGGCTGCTGATGCGCAGCCACTACTTCCACGACCGGGACCGCCGCGCCCGACGCCCGGCGGACCGGGAGCGGGTACGCGACGTCAGCGGCCACCCGCGCGTCGAGGACCTCTACCTCGTTGCGGACGTGCTGGTCACGGACTACTCCTCGGCGATGTTCGACTACGCGGTGCTCGACCGGCCGATCGTCGTCTACGCGCCCGACTGGGAGGCGTACCGGCTGGCCCGCGGCGTCTACTTCGACGTGACCGCGGAGCCGCCGGGCGCGGTGGCGACCAGCTTCGCCGACCTGCTGGACCTGTTCCGTGCCGGCGGGGTCGACTCCGAGACGGCGCGCAAGGCCCGGCAGCGGTTCCGGGCCCGGTTCTGCGCGCTCGACGACGGCCACGCCGCCGAGCGGGTGGTCCGTCGGGTCTTCCTCGGCGAGGAGTCCCCGGACGGCCAGCCGGCGCGGGTAGCCGGCATGCGGACCCCGCGGAGGCGGGCGGAAGGAAGTATTCCCTGACGGAGGGCCTCGTCCCGCCGGGTGGGCGTCACAGGGCCGTCACAAGCCGAACATGGAACGTTTACCCGATGTGCGAACCGGATGATCCTCGTCACAGTCATTCGGGGTTCGGCCGACGAGCTGGGGGGAGGGCACGGTGACAACCGTCGCACTCAAGGATGTCACGAAGGTGTTCAGGGACGGCACCCTCGCCGTCGACAGCGTCAATCTCGACGTCAACGACGGCGAGTTCATGGTGCTGCTCGGCCCGTCGGGCTGTGGCAAGTCGACGGTGCTGCGGATGGTGGCCGGGCTGGAGGACCCGACGTCGGGCGCGGTGATGCTCGACGGCGAGTTGGCCAACGACCTCCCGCCGCGCGACCGGAAGATCGCCATGGTCTTCCAGGACTTCGCGCTCTACCCGCACATGACCGTCGGCGACAACATCGCCTTCCCGCTCAAGCTGGCCGGGTTGGAGCCCGAGCCGCGCGGCGAGCGGGTCACCGACGTGGCCAGCGCGCTCGGCATCGGCGACGTGCTCGGCCGCAAGCCCAGCCAGCTCTCCGGCGGGCAGCGCCAGCGGGTCGCGATGGGCCGGGCGATCGTGCGCCGCCCGGGCCTGTTCCTGATGGACGAGCCGCTGTCGAACCTCGACAGCGGGCTCCGGGCCGAGCTGCGCGCGGAGATCTCCGGCCTGACCCGGGAGCTGGGCGTCACCACCATCTACGTCACCCACGACCAGGCCGAGGCGCTGACCATGGCCGACCGGGTCGCGATCATGCGCAAGGGCGTCCTCCAGGACGTCGGCACCCCCACCCAGGTCTACGGCCGCCCGGCCACCCTCTACGTGGCCGCGTTCCTCGGCAGCCCGCGGATGAACCTGCTGGAGGCCTCGGTCTACGTCCACCTGGACCGCTACGTCACCCTCACTCTCGGCGACCAGTCGCTCCACCTGCCGTGGGACGACATCCGCAGCCGGGCGGTCGCGCACTACCACGGGGAGCGGATCGTGGTCGGGATGCGGGCCGAGGCGCTCACCCCGGTCGCGCCGGACACCCAGGGCGCGGTGTTGCACGGCCGGATCCGCTACCTGGAGCACCACGGGCACGAGTCGCTCGCCTTCCTCGACATCGGGGCCACCGCCATCGTGGTGGACGAGATGGGCGCCCGCGTCGACGCGCCCACCGGCCAGCGCGGCCTGCGCCGCTTCGGGCAGGTCATGCAGCGGCTGACCGGGCGCGCCGTCCAGGAGGAGGAGGCCGCTCCGGCCGCCGCCAACCGCACCAGCGTGCTCAACGACCCGGGCCGGCACCACCGGCGCCCCGCCGAGCTCGCGGTCCGGCTCGCGCCGTACCCGGGGGTCGCCGCCGGTCACCCCCTGGCCATCTCCGTGCGCATGGACGCGCTGCACTTCTTCGACGAGCGCGGCGACCGCATCGACGTGGGCTGGCGCTGACGGGGCGGCCTTGCCGACGAAGTTACCGACTAGTAACGTCGGGTCATGACCATCGACTCGCGCCAGGTGGCGGCCGGCATCCTGGAGGCCGTGCCGTTCGCCCGCACGCTCGGCATCGAATTCGTCGAAGTGGCCCCCGAGGCGGAGGGCGGGGTGCGGGTGACCGTCCGGCTGCCCGACTCGCCGGCCACCCACAACCACGTCGGCGGCCCGCACGCCGGGGCCATGTTCACCCTCGGCGAGACCGCCTCCGGCGCGGTCGTGCTGGCCGCGTTCGCGCCGCTGCTCGACCGGGCCACGCCGCTGGCGGTGCGGGCCGAGATCGCGTACCGGAAACTGGCGATGGGTCCGGTGCGGGCCACCGCGCGGCTCGGCCGACCGGTCGCCGAGGTGGTCGCGGAGCTGGAGTCCGGCAGCCGGCCGGAGTTCCCGGTGCGGGTGGAGATCGCCACCGAGGAGGGCAGACCGACCGGTGAGCTGACCGTGGTCTGGACGCTGCGCCCGAACTGAGCCGCGCGGCAAGCGGGCCGAAAAGCGGTTTGCGGGCGCGGAGGTCTGGATAGATTCGTACCGTGTTGGGCCTGCCTGCTCACGTGACCGCCTGTCTCTTCGATCTGGACGGTGTGCTGACGCAGACCGCCCGGGTGCACAACGCCGCCTGGACCGAGACCTTCGACGGCTTCCTGCGCCGACGCGCCGCCGCCACCGGCGAGGAGTTCCGCCCCTTCGACCCGGGGCCGGACTACAACCGCTACGTCGACGGCCGGCCGCGCGCCGACGGGGTGCGCACCTTCCTCGCCTCCCGGGGCATCGTGCTGCCCGAGGGGTCGCCCGACGACCCGCCGGACGCGGCCACCGTCAACGGCGTCGGCAACAGCAAGAACGTGCTGCTGCTGGAGCGGCTGCGCACCCACGGCGTGGACGTCTACCCCGGCTCCGTCGCCTACCTGGAGGCGGCGGTCGCCGCCGGTCTGCGCCGGGCGGTCGTCACGGCCAGCGCGAACGGCCGGGAGGTGGTTGCCGCCGCCGGGCTGGAGCCGCTGCTGGAGGGCCGGGTGGACGGGCTCGTCGCCCGCGCCGAGGGGCTGCGGGGCAAGCCGCACCCGGACACCTTCCTGGCCGGCGCGAGGCTGCTCGGGGTCGACCCGCGCAACGCCGCCGTCTTCGAGGACGCCCTCGCCGGGGTCGCCGCCGGGCGGGCCGGCGGATTCGGTTACGTGGTGGGCGTCGACCGGGTCGGCCAGGCCGCCGAGCTGCGCGCCCACGGCGCCGACGTCGTGGTCACCGACCTCGCCGACCTGCTCGACTCCGGGCGGCCCGCGTGATCCGGGAACGCGCCTATCCGGTCGAGCCGTGGCACGTCCGGGAGACGCGGCTGGACATGGACGTCCTGGCCCAGTCCGAGTCGGTCTTCGCCCTCTCCAACGGGCACGTCGGGCTGCGCGGCAACCTGGACGAGGGGGAGCCGCACGGCCTGCCCGGCACGTACCTCAACTCGTTCTACGAGCTGCGCCCGCTGCCGTACGCGGAGGCCGGCTTCGGGTTCCCCGAGTCCGGTCAGACGGTCGTCAACGTGACCAACGGCAAGCTGATCCGGCTGCTGGTCGACGACGAGCCGCTCGACGTCCGCTACGGCGAACTCCTCGCCCACGAACGGGTCCTCGACCTGCGCGCCGGCACGCTGTACCGGGAGCTGCACTGGCGCTCCCCGGCCGGCCGCGAGGTCAAGGTCCGCAGCACCCGGCTGGTCTCGTTCACCCAGCGCGCCGTCGCCGCGATCAACTACGAGGTGACGGCGGTGGACGTCCCGCTGCGGCTGATCCTCCAGTCGGAGCTGGTGGCGAACGAGGCGCTGCCCCCGCAGAGCCGGGACCCGCGGGTCGCGGCCGTGCTGGAGTCGCCGTTGCAGGCCGAGGAGGAACTCACCACCCGCGACGGCGGGCTGTTGATCCACCGGACCAAGCTCTCCGGGCTGCGGGTCGCCGCCGCGATGGAGCACGAGGTGTACGCCCCGGCGCGGAAGACCATCGAGTCCGAGGGGTACGAGGACTGGGTGCGTACCACGATCGGGTGCGTGCTCCAGCCCGGCGAGACGCTGCGCGTGGTCAAGTACCTCGGCTACGGCTGGTCGAGCCGCCGGTCCCTGCCGGCGATGCGCGACCAGGTCGAGGCCGCCCTGACGGGGGCGCGGCTGGACGGCTGGGACGGGCTCCGCCGTGAGCAGCGCGAGTACCTCGAGGAGTTCTGGGACGCCGCCGACGTGGTGGTGGAGGGCGACCCGGAGATCCAGCAGGCCGTCCGGTTCGGCATGTTCCACGTCCTCCAGGCGGGCTCCCGGGCGGAGCGGCGGCCCATCGCCGCGAAGGGCCTGACGGGCCCGGGGTACGACGGGCACGCGTTCTGGGACACGGAGATGTTCGTCCTGCCGGTGCTCACCTACACCCACCCGGCCGCCGTGCGGGACGCGCTGCACTGGCGGCACGGCACCCTGGCCGCCGCGCACGAGCGGGCCAGGACGCTCAACCTGGAGGGCGCGGCGTTCCCCTGGCGCACCATCGAGGGACCGGAGTCGTCGGGGTACTGGCCGGCGGGCACCGCGGCCTTCCACATCGCGGCCGGCGTGGCCGACGCGCTGCGGCGCTACGTCCAGGTCACCCAGGACACCGAGCTGGAACGGGAGATCGGGCTGGAGCTGCTGGTGGAGACCGCCCGGCTGTGGCGGTCGCTGGGCCACCACGATCGGCACGGCCAGTTCCACATCGACGGGGTCACCGGCCCCGACGAGTACACGGCGGTGAAGAACGACAACATCTACACCAACCTGATGGCGCAGCGGAACCTGATCAGCGCGGCTGACGCGGTGATGCGCTACCGGGACGAGGCGTTCCGCCTCGGCGTGACCGACGAGGAGGCGGCGGCCTGGCGGGACGCGGCGGCGTCCATGCACGTCCCGTACGACGAGGAGATCGACGTCCACGAGCAGGTCGAGGGCTTCACCCGGCTCCAGGAGTGGGACTTCGCGCACACGCCGCCGGAGAAGTACCCGCTGCTGCTGCACTACCCGTACTTCGACCTCTACCGCAAGCAGGTCGTCAAGCAGGCGGACCTCGTCCTGGCCATGCACTGGCGGGGCGACGCGTTCACGCCGGAGCAGAAGCTGCGCAACTTCCTCTACTACGAGCGGCGCACGGTGCGCGACTCGTCGCTGTCGGCGTGCACCCAGGCGGTGCTGGCGGCCGAGGTGGGCCACCCGGAGCTGGCACACCTCTACCTGCGCGAGGCCGCGCTGATGGACCTGCACGATCTCAACGAGAACACCCGCGACGGCGTGCACATGGCCTCGCTCGCCGGCGCGTGGATCGCCCTGGTGGCCGGGTTCGGCGGGCTGCGCGACCACGACGGCAGCCTCTCCTTCGCGCCCCGGCTGTCCAGCCGGCTCGAGCGGCTGGAGTTCTCGCTCCAGTGGCGCGGGATGCGGCTGCGGGTCGACGTCCGGCCGCACGAGACCACGTACGCGCTGCGCCACGGCGACCCGGGCGACGTGCTGGAGCTGCGTCACCACGGCGAGACGGTCCAGGTCACCTGCCGGGAGCCGGTGACGGTGCCGATCCCCCCGGCGGAGGTGTCCGGGCCGGC
>NZ_JBPQTK010000049.1:0-39724 GCF_051386315.1 Micromonospora sp. URMC 107 | reverse complement strand
GCGCCCGCACCGAGAACCGGTACGTCCGCTCGGGCAGCAGCCCGGTCACGGCCAGGGTGTTCGTGGCGGCGTCGACCAGGACGAGCGCGTCGCTGCCGACCTGCGCCCGGGTGACCTCGTAGCCGGCCAACCCGCTGCCGCCGGCGTCGACGGACGCGGGCCAGGTCAGGGTCAGCCCGGTCGCGGTGACCGCCGAGGCGACGGGGGTGCCGGGCGCGGTCGGCGCGGTGGTGTCCGGGGTGGCCGGCGCGGGCTCCTCGCCCCAGACGCGGGTGGCGCCGGAGTAGAGGGTGACCTTCCGGTTCGGCCCCGCCGCCGGCTGGTACGACGGGTCGTTCGTCGGGTCCCAGGTGCCGCCCTCGGGCACGCCGATCTTGAACTGCACCTCCATCCGGTGCTGCGACTGCCCGGCGGGCGCGATGGTGTGCCCGGTGCAGTCCACCTCGACGTACCAGACGTCACCGGAGAACTGCTTGGCGCTCGACGGCGACGGGCAGCCCTGGGTGTAGCCGGGGGTCACCGTGACCGGGCCGGTGCCGTCGGGGCGGAAGTAGTAGCGGAACTTCCCGGCGGTCAGGGCGCGGGCCGGGAACGCGGACTTGTTGTAGACGATCGCCTTGAGGCCGGTGGCGCGCGGTTCGGCCTGCATCACCGTGGTCTCCACGGTCAACTCGTCGATGTCGGGCGTCTCGGCGCGGGGGAAGCCGGCGAGCGGGGTGCCGCCGTACTCCTGGCTCAGCCGGGCCAGCGCGGAGGTGAAGCCGGCGTTGTAGTCGGTGGCGACCTCGTTCATCACGTAGTCCGACCGGTTGTCGGTGTACGCGTCGTTGGCCGCCGACGGGCCGCCGACCAGCGCGCCGTAGAGGGTGTGCCGCGTCTCGGCGGGCACGGTCTGGCTGTCCCACCAGGAGCCGTGCGCGGTGCGGTGGTGCGGGTTCTTCGGGGAGTTGGCCCCGAAGCCGATGACGTAGCTGGAGGCGCGCGGGTTGTCGCCGAGCGCGTAGTCGATCTGCCGGACGGCGAAGTCGTGGTAGCGGGCCTTGCGGGTGGCGTCGGTGGTCCTGTCGCTGTAGACGAGGGCGGCGAAGGCGGTGTTCGCGGCGTAGCGCAGCGCGCCCCACGAGTCGAGCACCGCCATCCCGCCGGGCGAGTACGGCACCCGCTGCCCGTTGACGCCGACGGTCCAGTAGTCCAGCCAACGGTTGGCGTCGTCGACGTACTTCTGCTTGCCGGTCAGGTTGGCCAGCAGCACGTACGCCCCGAACTGCTTGTTGTCCCAGGCGATGGTCCACTTGTAGGAGCGGGTGGTGCTCTGGTTCTCGGTGCCGAGCCTGTCGTACTCGCTCTCGGCCTTGGCGAGGTAGGCCGGGTCGCCGGTGGCCCGGTGCAGCCAGATCGCGGACCAGACCAGCTCGTCCTGCCAGCCGCTCCAGGAGCGGTAGAAACTGGTCGCGTCGGTGATGCACTCGTGGTAGCTCTTCCGCACGGTGTCGGCGAACGTGTGCAGCTGCCTCGCGTGGCCGAGCAGCCGGTCGGCGTAGGCGGCGTCGGTGGGCCGGAAGACCATCGACGACGCGGCCATCGCCGCCGCCGTCTCCCCCGCCAGGTCCGCGCCGCCACAGCTCGCGTCGATCTTGTACGCGGGTCGCGCCATCGGCAGCACCTCGGCCGGGCCCCACCACTTGTGGTCGTCGTCGCCCTTGCCGACCTGGCCGTAGAGGACGTTCGGGGCCGGGTGCGCCCGGATGAAGTAGTCGTTGACGAAGCGCAGGTTGTTCAGCAGGTGGGGCAGTTGGCCGGAGGCGACGTAGCCGGCGCGGTACTCGACGGCGCCCCAGGCCAGCATGGTGGCGCTGAACGCCATCGGAAAGCCGAACTTGACGTGGTCGCCGGCGTCGTACCAGCCGCCGGTGAGGTCAAGCCCGACGTCAGCGCCGTCGGTGAGCGCGGAGTCGCCGCGCCAGGAGACCCGGTTCCAGTCCGGCAGCGGGCCGGACTGCTGCGCCTCGTAGAAGTAGAGCGACTTCTGCAGCGCCTCGGCGTAGTTGAACGCGCCGGCGGCGGCGGGGGCGCGCGTGGTCCGTGTCGTGCCTTCGGCGGCGGGCGCCGCGGCGGAGGCGGGCCCCGGGGCGGTGACGGCGAGGGCCAGGCCGGCGGCGAGGGCGGTGCCGGCGGCCAGCAGGCGGGGCAGCCAGGGCAGGTCGCCCGGGCGGCGCGGGCGTCTCGGGTGACGCATGACGGTGCTCCTGTCGGTGGCGTCGCCGGCGGGCACCGGAGGGTCGTGCGGGACAGCGGGGCGAAGCCGGTCCGGCGTGGCGACGAGGGGTGGTGGGGTGTGCCGCAGAAGCGCCGGGAGCGCTCCCATGGATAGTCGACAATGTAAGGCGAGGGTCGGCGCTTTGTGAAGGGCCGCGATGGCGGACGCGGAAACGGGAGCGCCACCGACCCTGATCGCGTTACACCGACACGCCAACCCAGCGTGAGGAAATTCGGCGCCACGTCGAGAAGGTCGGCGCATCGTCGCAGCCCAAGCCGATCGCCCGATGCCGACGACCGTCACCCACCGTGCGATCATGGGCCGACCCCTCACTCTATTCCGGAGGAATCCTCATGGCGTACCGTCGGCGCGTGGCGCGCGCTGCTGTTTCCACCATCGCCGCCACGGCCTGCCTCGCTCTCGCCGCCCCGGCCTGGGCATCGAGCCCCGTGCAGATCAACCCGGACCACCGGGACGAGACCGCCGGCGGCTTCTCCACGCAGGACTGCGCCGATCCACGATTCGAGGGCCGCCCGGCGGACCACGACGGCTGGCACTTCGTCCTGCCCGGCGGCAAGGCCTCCGGCGGCTTCGAGACCCTCACGCTGACCTTCGACACCGGAGCCGGCGAGGTCACCGTCACGGTGCCGGACGCCGGCGACCCCTACCCCGACGCCCTCTACCCCGCGGGCAAGGACCAGGACCGGCTGATCCACGCCTACCTCTTCACCCCGGCCGGCTGGACCCTGCGGGACGGCAGCGCCGCCGTCAGTGGTGACGCCGACTCGTTCAACCTGAGCCACACCTGCGCAGGCACCGCGCCGTCGCAGTCGCCGAGCCCGACCCCGACGCCGACCACCTCGGAGTCGCCGCAGCCGTCGGAGTCGGCCTCGCCGAGCGCGTCCGCCTCGCCGTCGGAGTCGACGCCGCCGTCCGAGTCGGCCTCGCCCTCGGAGTCGACCTCGCCGTCGGAGTCGACCTCGCCGTCGACCCCGGGCACCGGCTCGCCGTCCGAGAGCGGCGGCAGCGGTGGCGGTGGCGGCGGCGAGGGCGGCCTGCCGTTGACCGGCGTGGCCACGACCAGCATCGCGCTGGGCGGTCTCGCGCTGATCGGTGGCGGCGCGCTGCTGATGCTGCGCCGTCGGCGCGACAACGTGACCTTCACCAGCTGACCCACGCAGCACCCGAACGGCCGCCGGACACCTCGTCCGGCGGCCGTTCGCCTCTCCCCACCCGGGCCACCCCTGAGGCGAACCGCCACCGGGCCGCGCCGGGCTATCGGACGTTCATCACACCATCCAAACCTTTCGATTGAAACGCGTCGTAATTCCAGCTCAGGCGCCTGAATGGCGGCCCGAAAGACGCGCCGCAGCGGATCGGCGGCGGGGCGGGCGTTCCGGCATACGAACGTACTGTTGCCGCGCCGCTTTCCGGCGCGCGACAGTACGCCACACCAGCGGTGCCATCGACGCCGCCGCTCCCCCGGTCAACCCTGAGGAGATCGCGATGGCTCTACGACTCGCCGACGGCACCGCCTGGTCCGACACCCTCGCCCGCGCGGTGGCCACCGCGCCCGAGGCGTTCGGCTCCCCGGTCGACGGTGTCACCACCCTGCACAACCTCGTACGCGGCGACTGGCACGCGGTGGGCTCCCCCAGCCCGGTACGCACCCCGGTGGACAACACCGTGCTGGTCAACCTGGCCCGCCTCGACGCGGACTCCGCCCGCGCCGCGGTCGCGCACGCCGCCGACGCGCACCGGGCCTGGGCCGGCACCCCCCTCGCCGAACGCAAGGCCCGGGTCATCGACGCCCTCGACGCGCTCACCGCCCACCGCGACCTGCTCGCCCTGCTGCTGGTCTGGGAGATCGGCAAGCCGTGGCGGCTGGCCTGCGCCGACGTGGACCGGGCGCTGGACGGCGTCCGCTGGTACGTCGACGAGATCGACCGGATGCTCGCCGACGGTCGGGAGCCGCTGCCGGGGCCGGTCAGCAACATCGCGTCCTGGAACTACCCGATGAGTGTGCTCGTGCACGCCGAGCTGGTGCAGCTGCTCGCCGGCAACGCGGTGATCGCGAAGACCCCGTCGCAGGGCGGGGCGGTCTGCCTTACCGTCGCGCACGCGCTGATGCGCCGCGCCGGGCTGCCCGCCACCCTGGTCTCCGGCGGCGGCGAGGAGCTGTCCGAGGTCCTCGTCCGGGCGCCGGAGATCGGCGCCGTCGCGTTCGTCGGCGGGCGCTCCAACGGCGGCAAGGTCGCCGCCGCGCTGCTCGACTCCGACAAGCGGCACTTCATCGAGCAGGAGGGCCTCAACGCCTGGGGCATCTGGAACTTCTCCCAGTGGGACCTGCTCGCCGGGCACCTCAAGAAGGGCTTCGAGTACGGCAAGCAGCGCTGCACCGCCTACCCGCGGTTCGTGGTCCAGCGGGACCTCGTCGACGAGTTCCTCGACATGTACCTGCCGGTGGTGCGTTCCGTCCGCTTCGGACACCCGCTCGCCGTCGGCGACGACTGGACCGCCGGTGACCCGCTACCCGAGCTGGACTTCGGCCCGCTGATCAGCGCCGCCAAGGCCGACGAGCTGCGCCGCAAGGTCGACGAGGCGGTACGCGGCGGCGCGGTGCCCCTGCACCGGGGCAAGCTGCACGGCGCACCGTTCCTCGACGGGCAGGACACCTCCGCGTACGTGGCGCCGTCGGTGCTGCTGGCCCCGCCCGGCCGGTCCCGGCTGATGCACGCCGAGCCGTTCGGCCCGGTCGACACCATCGTCGTGGTGGACACCACCGACGAGCTGCTGGCCGCGATGAACGCCTCGAACGGCGCACTGGTCGCCTCGCTGGCCTGCGACGACGAGGAGCTGGCCGGCAAGCTCGCGGTCGACCTCCAGGCGTTCAAGGTGGGCATCAACAAGCCGCGCTCCCGGGGCGACCGGGACGAGCCGTTCGGCGGCCGGGGCGCCTCCTGGAAGGGCGCCTTCGTCGGCGGCGACCTGCTGGTGCAGGCGGTCACCCAGGGCGGCGACGGCCGGCTCTACGGCAACTTCCCCGACTACAGCAGCTACCCCGCGACCTGAGTGCGAGGAAGGGGCCCTGCCTGTGCCGCAGGCGTCAGCAAGGGCCCCTTCCGTTCACCGTGGGCACGCCCACGGTGAGCGGCACGGTCAGGGTCACCAGCGCGCCGTCCCGCTCGGCCGGCGTGGGCCGGCCGAGCCGCCGCACGGTGCGCAGCATCGGGGCGTTCTCCGCGTGGACGTGCAGCACCAGGGCGGCGTAGCCGGCCCGCTCCGCGTGCCGGACCAGTCGGCGCAGCAGGGCCGGGCCGAGGCCCCGCCGCTGCCAGTCGTCGCGGACCAGCAGCGCCACCTCGGCCTCGTCGCCCTCGGCGAGCAGGTTCGCCATCGCCACCACAGACTCCCCCGACCCGACGTCGCCGGCCGTGGCGAGCAGGGTCAGGCCCCGGGCCGGCTCCAGCAGCCGGCGCAGCCGGGCCGGCGAGGGAGCCGCCGCACCGCCCAGGTAGCGGCGGTGGCGGCTGCGCGCCGAGCATCTTTCGTGCAGCTCGGCCACGCCGGGCAGGTCGTCCGCGGTCGCCGGCCGTACGGCCGCCTCGGCGCCGCCGGGCAGCACCAGGGTGACCTGCTCGGCGGCCCGGCGCGCGACGGCCGCCGACAGCTCGACCAGGGCCTGGGCCCGGGCGTACTCGGCCGGGGTGAAGCCCGGCACGGCGCGGCGCAGCGCGAACGACCCACCGGCCGGATCGTCCAGCAGCATGGTGGTGTCGGCGAGCCCGCCGCCGGAGCCCGCCGACGCGGGTCGCCAGGTCACCGCGTCCGCGCCGAGCAGGGCGCGCAGCGCCTCCCCGGTCGAGTCGGGATCCCGCACCAGTCGGGTGGCCAGGCCGAGCGCCCGGGTGGGCTGGTCGGCGAGCCCACGCGCCTCGCTGCGCGCCACCCAGCAGTCCCGGCCCCGCCCCCGCTGCACGGCGGCGACGAGGCCGGCCTCGTCGAGCGTGTCCGGCGCGTCGACCAGGAAGTCGTCGACGGCGCCCCGCTCGGTGGTGTGCACCTGCACGGCGAGGATGTTGACCCCCCGCAACGCCAGGCTCGCCGTCAGCACCGACAGGTAGCCCGGCCGGTCGTCCACGGTCGCCCGGATCCGCCACAGCGTCATGGTTCGCTCCCTTCCCCCCGTACGACCCTCGCCGATCGCTGTTGCGGGCCGGTTGCCCCCGGGTGACGGCTCCGGTTCCGCCGTGGCGACCTGCGCCACACCGCGCGCCGTCCGGCCGGCCGGGCTCAGGGGTTGGCGGCTGACGGTGCCGCCCCGACCAGGTCGAGCCGGTCGCCGAGGATCACCGCGGCGGCCCGGACGAGCTGCGCCAGCCGGTCCACCTCCGTGGCGTGGAACGCCGCCGCGGCCGGCGCCCCGGCGCACTCCCGGGCCACCACCAGCACCAGGCCGGCCCGACCGAACGGCGCGACCGCGACGTGCGCGCCGCCGGGCGTGCTGAGCGCCCGGGCGCGCAGCGGGGTCACCTCCGGCAGCGGCGGCGGTACGGGCGCACGCCAGCTCGCGTACGCGACGGTCGCCTCCCCGGCGGCACCGGGCCGCGAGGCCCAGTCCACCGGCACCACCGCGGCGACCGCCCAGTCGGCGGCGAGCAGCCCCGGTACGGCGTCGACCAGGGTGGCGACGCCGTCGACCGGGTTGGCCGCGACCTGGGCCAGCAGCTCGGCGTCCTGCCCGGAGGTGGTGGGCGCGCCGATCGCCCGCCACACCCCGTCCACCCGGACCCCGGGGATCGCCGCCAACCCGGCGAGCAGCCGCTCCACCCGCGCCGCGCCCGGCCAGACCACGGTGAAGTCGTCCACCGCCCGCCCGCCGAGCCGCTCCAGCACGACCACCTGGACGATGTCCGCGCCGGAGACGCCCATGGTGCGCGCCACCTGGCCGAGCGTGCCCGGACGGTCCGGCAGGGTGACCCGAACTCGCAGCAACATGTCTTGACCCTCCGCTCGGCGGGCCGGCACCGCTGGCCGGCAGGCTGGGCCCCAGCCTGGTCGGTGGCCGTTTCGCCCCTGTTGCCGCGGCGTGTCCCGAGGGTCAACTCCCCACCTTGACAACATGGCGGAGCTGCCATCAACTATTCGGATGACCGAGCCGGCCGTCGACGCGCCCGGGCCGGGCAGTACGCCTGCCCCCGCCGCCTCCCCCCGCGGGTTGGATCTCGACCGCCTCGCCGGTTACCTGGCCGCGCACCGGCCCGAGCTGGCCGACGGGCCGCTGCGGGCCCGGCTGATCGCCGGCGGCAAGTCCAACCTGACCTACCTGCTGGATGTCGGCGGGCGGGAGGTGGTGCTGCGCCGCCCGCCGCTCGGGCACGTGCTGGCCACCGCGCACGACATGGCCCGCGAATACCGGGTGATCTCCGCGCTGGCGCCGACCGACGTGCCGGTGCCCGAGGCGCTGCTGCTCTGCGAGGACGCCGACGTGATCGGCGCGCCCTTCTACCTGATGCAACGGGTGCGCGGCGAGGTGTTCCGCACCCGCGCCCAGACCGACCCGCTCACCGCCGGGCAGCGGCGGGAGCTGGCGATGGCGATGATGGACACCCTCGCCGCGCTGCACGCGGTCGAGCCCGCCTCGGTCGGGCTGGCCGACTTCGGTCGCCCGGAGGGCTACCTCGCGCGGCAGGTCCGCCGGTGGGCCGGCCAGCTCGACCGGTCCCGCAGCCGACCGCTGCCCGGCATCGAGGAGCTGCGGGACCTGCTCGCGGGCACCGCGCCGGAGGGCGCCAACGCCGGCCGGATCGTGCACGGCGACTACCGGCTGGACAACCTCCTCGCCACCGTCGACCCGGTGGCCGTACGGGCCGTGCTCGACTGGGAGATGGCCACCCTCGGCGATCCGCTGGCCGACCTCGGGCTGCTGCTGACCTACTGGGACGTGCTCGGCGGCAGCGACTCGGCCGCCGGCAACCCGGTCGCCGACGGGCTCGGCCCGCGCGCCGGGTTCCCCACCGGGACGGAACTGATCGCGCGGTACGCCGGGCGCGGCGACGTCGACGTCGGGCCGCTGCACTGGCACGTCGCGCTCGGCTGCTTCAAGCTCGCGGTGATCTGCGAGGGCATCCACTACCGGCACACGCTCGGGCAGACGCTCGGCGAGGGCTTCGACCGGATCGGCGACATGGTGGCACCGCTGGTCGAACACGGGCTGACCGCCGCCAGGGAGCGTTGATGGACTTCGCCTACGACACCCGCACCGAACAGTTGCGGGCCGAGCTGACCGCGTTCCTGACCGAGCACGTCGAGCCGGCCGAGGCGGTGCACGCCGCGCAGGTGGCCGCCGCCGGCGACCCCTGGGCCCGGCCTCCGGTGATGGCCGAGCTGAAGGCCGAGGCGCGCAGGCGCGGCCTGTGGAACCTCTTCCTCCCCGACCCGCGTCACGGCGCCGGCCTGACCAACCTCCAGTACGCCCCGCTGGCCGAGCTGACCGGGCGCAGCCCGCACCTGGCCCCCGAGGCGCTCAACTGCGCCGCGCCCGACACGGGCAACATGGAGCTGCTCGCCGAGTTCGGCTCGCCAAGGCAGCAGGAGCGCTGGCTGCGGCCGCTGCTGGAGGGCGAGATCCGCTCCGCGTTCTGCATGACCGAGCCGGAGGTGGCGTCCTCGGACGCGACCAACATCGCGACCCGGATCACCCGCGACGGCGACCACTACGTGGTCAACGGACGCAAGTGGTGGTCGTCGGGGGCGATGGACCCGCGCTGCGAGATCTTCATCGTGATGGGCAAGACCGACCCGGGGGCCGACCGGCACCGCCAGCAGAGCATGATCCTGGTGCCCCGCGACACCCCCGGCGTCGCCGTGCGGCGCGGCATGACGGTGTTCGGCTACAGCGACGCCTCGCACGGCGGTCACGCCGAGATCGACTTCACCGACGTCCGCGTACCGGTGGAGAACCTGGTCGGGGCGGAGGGCGCCGGTTTCGCGATCGCCCAGGCCCGGCTCGGCCCCGGCCGGATCCACCACTGCATGCGGCTGATCGGCATGGCGGAGCGGGCCCTGGAACTGCTCTGCCGGCGGGCGCTGGAGCGGGTCGCGTTCGGTCGTCCGCTCGCCGAGCAGGGCGTGGTGCGCGAGTGGATCGCCGAGTCCCGGGTACGCGTCGAGCAGGCCCGGCTGCTGGTGCTCAAGACCGCCTGGCTGATGGACACGGTCGGCAACAAGGGCGCGCACACCGAGATCCAGGCCATCAAGATCGCCACCCCCGCCATGGCCGAGTGGGTGATCGACAAGGCCATCCAGGCGTACGGCGGGGCCGGCGTCAGCCAGGACACCCCGCTCGCCGCCCTCTGGGCCCAGTCCCGCACGCTGCGCCTGGCCGACGGCCCTGACGAGGTGCACCGTTCCTCGCTGGCCAAGCGCGAACTGCGCCGCTGGTCGGACTGACCCCGGCGCCGAACGGACCACGCCCCCGGCCCGGCCGCGGACAGCCACCGGACGGCACGAGGCCGGTGGGTCAGGCGGAGGCGCGTTCGATCAGCTGGGTGTCGAGCAGGATGTGGGGGGACGGGAGCTCGTCGCCGCGGATGCGGGAGACCAGCAGGCGGGCCATCTGCCGGCCCATCTCCTCCACCGGCTGGAAGACCGTGGTCAGCGGGGGCTCGGACTGCCGGGCGATCGGGGCGTCGTCGAAGCCCACCATGGCGACGTCCTCCGGCACCCGCCGGCCCGCCTCGCGCAGCGCGCGCAGCGCCCCGAACGCCATCAGGTCGGAGGCGACGAAGACGGCGTCGAGGTCGGGGCAGACCTCCAGCAGCCGCCGCATCCCGGCCGCCCCGCTGCCCTCGCTGAAGTCCCCGTACGCGATCAGGTTCGGGTCGACCCCGCCCCCGGCGGCCTTGACCGCCTCCTTGTAGCCGGTCAGCCGGCCCAGGCCGGCGCCCATGTCCTGCGGGCCGGCGATGGTGGCGATGCGCCGCCGCCCACGGCCGGCCAGGTGTTCCACCGCCCGGCGGGCGCCGCCGACGTTGTCCACGTCGACGTAGTACGCGGGCTGCGCGCCGGGTTGCAGCATCCGCGCCGGCCGGCCGCCGAGCACCGTGGGCAGACCGCGCTCCTCCAGCAGGGTGGGCAGCGGGTCGGAGTCGTGCAGCGACAGCAGCAGCACGCCGTCGACGTGCTGGTTGGTCAGGTGGTGCTCGACCCGCTCCCGCTCGATCGGCGACTGCACCATGGCGAGCCAGAGCTGCAACGGGGTCTCCAGCAGCCCCGAGCTGACGCCCCGGACGATGCCGGCGAAGAACGGCTCGGTGAAGACCCGGTCGCCGGACTCCGAGACCACCAGGGCGATCGAGTCGGTGCGCTGGGTGACCAGGGCGCGAGCGGCCCGGTTCGGCACGTACCCCAGCTCGGCGATGGCCTGCTGCACCGCGGCGCGCGCCTCGGGGCTCACCTGGGGTGAGCCGTTGACCACCCGGGAGACCGTCCCGCGACCGACGCCGGCGCGGGCGGCGACGGCGTCGAGGGTCGGGCGCCCGAGCGACCGGGTGCGCTGCGTTGTCATTGTCTGCTCCTCCGACGGCGGACCGGCCCCGGCGCCACCCCCTGCGGGGTGGCGCCGGGGCCGCCCGTTGATGGCTGGCCCTGGCCTATTGTGCGGCCAGACCGTTGCGTCGGATCACCTCGGCGTACCACCTGGCGCTGGACTTGGGGATGCGGACCTGGCTGTCGTAGTCGACGTGGACCATCCCGAACCGCTTGGTGTAGCCCCAGGCCCACTCGAAATTATCCATCAGTGACCAGGCGAAGTATCCGCGCAGGGGCACGCCGGCCTCGATCGCCTCGTGCGCGGCGCGCAGGTGGGCGTCGAAGTACGCCAGCCGGTCGACGTCGTCCACCTGCCCGTCGACCACCTCGTCGACGAAGGCGGAGCCGTTCTCGGTGACGTAGAGCGGCAGGTCGGTGTACTCCTCGTGCACCCGGCGCAGCGTCTCCACCAGACCGGGGGCGTCGATCTCCCAGTTCATGTCGGTGACGGGCACGCCCCGGGTGACGAACCGGACGTCCTCGCTGCCCGGCCAGCACGACGGCGCCCGCCAGTACGGCTCCGGCTCGGCGCCCGGGACCGGCGCGGCGACGACGTGGCGGCTGTAGTAGTTGACGCCGACCACGTCCAGCGGGGTGGAGATGGTCGCCAGGTCGCCGTCGCGCACGTGCCCGAAGTCGGTGACCCCGGCGAGGTCGGCCATCAGGTCCGCCGGGTAGGACCCGCGCAGCAGCGGGTCCAGGAAGAAGCGGTTGGCCAGCCCGTCGATGCGCCGCGCGGCGTCGACGTCGGCGGGCGCGTCGGTGGCCGGCGTGACCGGGTAGAGGTTGACCGTCACCCCGACCTCGGCGGTCGGCCGGGCCGCGCGCAGCGCCTGCACGGCGAGGCCGTGGCCGAGCATCAGGTGGTGCCCGGCCCGGACGGCGTCGGCGCCGTCCGAGCGGCCCGGCGCGTGCACCCCGGAGCCGTAGCCGAGGAACGCCGAGCACCACGGCTCGTTGAGCGTGGTCCAGTAGCGCACCCGGTCGCCAAGCGCGTCGGCGACCAACGTGGCGTAGTCGGCGAACCGCGCGGCGCTGTCCCGGGCCGGCCAGCCGCCGGCGTCCTCCAGCGGCTGCGGCAGGTCCCAGTGGTAGAGGGTGAGCCACGGCTCGATCCCGTGCCCCAGCAGCTCGTCGACGAGCCGCCGGTAGAAGTCGAGCCCTTCGGCGTTGGCGGGGCCGGTGCCGCCCGGCTGCACCCGCGGCCAGGAGACCGAGAACCGGTACGACTTCAGCCCCAGCTCGGCCATCAGCGCGACGTCGGAGCCCATCCGGTGGTAGTGGTCGCAGGCCACGTCACCGGTGTGCCCCTCGACCACCCGGCCCGGGGTGTGGCTGAAGGTGTCCCAGATCGACGGGGTCCGGCCGCCCTCGGCCGCCGCGCCCTCGATCTGGTACGCGGCGGTGGCCGCGCCCCAGAGGAAGCCGGGTGGGAAGGTCAGCGGCGGACGGTCGTCGACGACGCCGGCGGCGGGCGGGCTGGCGGGGTTGCTCACGACTTGACGGCACCTTCCATGATGCCGCCCACGATCTGGCGGCCGAACACGATGAACACGATCACCAACGGTAGAGTGCCGACCGCCGTGGCGGCGAACACCTGCGAATAGTCGGTGTAGTAGGCGTACGACAGGAAGGCCAGCGAGACCTGGAGGGTCGGGTTCTCGGAGGTGAGCACCGCGTACGGCCACAGGAACGAGTTCCAGGTCTCCATGAAGGTCAGCAGGCCGAGCACGGCGGCGGCCGGGCGCAGTGCGGGCAGCACGATGTTCCAGTAGATCCGGAAGGTGCTCGCCCCGTCCACCCGGCCCGCCTCGATCAGCTCGTCGGAGATGGCCTGGGTGGCGTACTGCCGCATCATGAACACGCCGAACGCGCTGACCAGGAACGGCACGGTCACCGCGTAGAGGGTGTCGAACCAGTTCAGGTCCTGGATCATGCCCCAGAGCGGGATGAGCCCGAGCTGCGTCGGGATCATCATGGTGACGATGATCGTCAGCAGCAGGGCGTTGCGGCCCCGGAAGCGCAGCTTGGCGAAGGCGAATCCGGCGAGCGATCCGGTGATCACCACGGAGATCGTCACGATGCCGGAGACGATCACCGAGTTGAGCAGGCCGGTGAGGAAGTTCGCCGCCTCGTTGTCGAGCACCCGGCCGAAGTTGTCGCCGAACGATCCGGCCGGCGTGACCGGCGGCGGGACGTCGTTGATCGAGTCCAGGCTGCGGGTGGCGATGACCACCATGTAGTAGAACGGGTAGATCGAGAACAGCGTCGCCAGGACGAGCGCGACGTAGGTCAACGGGCTGGTGCGCCACAGGCGCCGGGATGCCGAGTTCATCTCCGCGTTCCTCACTTCACCGTGCGGCGGACGAGCAGGAAGTTGATCCCCGAGACGAGGGCGATCATCAGGAACATCGCCCAGGCGACCGCGGCGCCGTAGCCGGCGGTGTTGAGGTTCTCGATGCCCAACTCGTACATGTACATGGCCAGGGTCTGGAACTCGCGCTGGTCGCCGCCGATGATGTTGCCGTTGGCGAAGACGAGCGGCTCGGTGAAGAGCTGGAGCCCGCCGATGGTGGAGAGGATCACCACGAAGACGAAGGTCGGCGTGAGCATCGGCAGGGTGATCCGCCAGAACTGCTTCCACTGGCCGGCGCCGTCGAGCGCCGCCGCCTCGTACAGGTCGCGCGGGATGGCCTGCATGCCCGCGAGCAGGATCAGGGTGTTGTAGCCGGTCCACCGCCAGTTGACCATGGAGGCGATGGCGGTCCAGGAACTCCACCGCTCGGCGTCCCAGTCGACCGGGTCGATCCCGACGAGGCCGAGCACCCAGTTGATCACGCCGAAGTCGCGCTGGAAGAGCATGCCGAAGACGATCGCCACGGCGGCCACCGAGACCACGTTCGGCATGAAGATCGCCATCCGGAACAGCGTGCGCGCGCGCAGGAAGGTGCGGTTGAGCAGGTTCGCCAGGAACAGCGCGAGCAGCAGCTGCGGGATGGTCGACAGCAGGAAGATGCCGAACGTGTTGAGCGTGGCGTTCCAGAAGTACTCGTCCTTGACCAGGGCGACGTAGTTGTCGAACCCGATGAAGCTGTGGTCGCCGATCAGGTTCCAGTCGTGCAGGGACATCCAGGCGGTCCGCAGCATCGGGTAGAGCCCGAAGATGCCGAAGACCACGAAGAACGGCGCGATGTAGAGGTACGGCGAGTACTTCAGGTCCAACCGGGTCAGCGAGTGCGATCGGGACCGGCGCCGCGCGGGCGGGCGGGGTGGCGGTGCGGCGGGCGACGGCGGCGCCGTCGTGGCCGAGAGGCTCATGCCGTCGCCTCCCTACGGTCGGCGCCGGCCCAAGACTCATCGGCGCTGTGCTGGCTGATTCGCTCGCTGTGCTCGCTCATGTGGGTCCTTTCCCGGCGTCGGCGCGGGCGCGCGCCGACGCCCAGGCGCTCTTACGCGGAACGGGACGGCGCCGATGGCGTCCGGGGGTGCAACGGGGACGGCGCCGGTGGCGTCCGGGGGTGTGGACCCGGACGCCACCTGGCGACGAGGTGGGTCAGAAGGCGCCCTGCGTCTTGGCGTCCTTGGCGAACTGCTCCCAGGCCTTGTCCTTCGCGGCCTGCCCCTGTTCGTACGAGCGCAGCGCCGGCTCGAACGCGTTCTCCTTCACCGCCTGGTGCTTCGGGCCGAGGTGCAGCGGCTGGATCTTGGCGACGCTCTCACCGAAGATCTTGCCGGTCGGCGCGTTGTTGAAGTACTCGTTGGTGTAGGCGAGGAACTCCGGGTTCTTCAGCGCCTCCAGGTTGGTCGGCAGCGGGCCCTTGAGCTTGAACGCCGCCACCTGGCTCTGCGCGTTGGTCAGGTACTCGGCGAGCTTCGCCGCCTCCTTGGGGTACTTGCTCTGGGTCGGGACGCCGAGCCAGGAGCCACCCCAGTTGCCGGCGCCGCCGGGCACCGGGGCGACGTCCCACTTGCCCTTGTTCTCCGGGCCGGAGTTGTCCGCGACGATGCCGAGCATCCAGGACGGGCAGAAGGTCGCCGCGAAGGTGCCCTGCTTGAAGCCGGCCGACCACTCCGGCGACCAGGTCGCCGTCTCGGCGGTGATGTTGGCGTCGGCCATCGCGACCGCGGTGTCCCAGGAGGTCTTCACCGCCGCGCTCTTGTCGGCGACGATGTTGTCGTCCTTGTCGTAGAACAGCTCGCCGCCCTGCTGGAACATGACGGCGCTGGCGGCGGTGGTGACCGAGTCGAGCAGGCCCTTGCCGGTGGCGGTGCGGTACTTCTTGCCGGTCTCGATGAAGGCGTTCCAGTCCGGCCAGAGGGCGGCGACCTGGTCCCGCTCGACCGGCAGCTTGGCCGCCTGGAAGAGGTCCCGGCGGTAGCAGACCGCGAGGCTGCCGACGTCGGTCGGCAGGCCGATCAGCCGGCCGTCGGGCGCCTTGCCCAGCTCCCACTTCCAGGGCAGGTAGTCCTTGCTGTGGTCGGCGACCAGCGGGGCGAGGTCGGCCCAGTTCGCCGGGTTGGCCTTGAACTCGTTGAGGATGCCCTCTTCGAGGGCGACCACGTCGGCCGCGCCCTTGCCGGTGGCCAGCGCCCGGACGATCTTCGGCCGGTACTCGTTGAGCTGCGCGGTCTTGCGCAGCTCGACCTTGATGCCGGTGTCCTTCTCGTACTGCTTGATGATCTCGTCGTAACCGAACTCGCCGAACGTGTCGATGACCAGCTTGGCGGGCTTCTCGCCGGCCGCCGGCGCGTCGTCGTCCTTGCCGCAGGCCGCGAGACCGCCGATGGCGGTGATCGCGGCCAGTGCGGCAGCCGCCATGCGGGTACGCCGCGTGGTGAGGCTCATCGGAGACCCCTCTTTCGGTGGTGAGGCTGACTGGGTGTGGTGGGGGGTGCCGTGCGCGCCCGTCGACACCGACCAGGCCGGCGGTCGACGACCGGAGCGGGGCGCGGGTGAGTCGTGCCACGTTCGCGGGAGCGCTCCCATGAGATTGCCGGCGGGTGTCAGGGGTGTCAATAGGCCCTTGGGAGCGTTCCCAGATCGTTACCGCGCGTGCGGGGCCGTCGCCCGGGGGGCGTCAGGGGTCGACGTGCGGGCCGGCGCCACCTGGGCGTCCGTCGCGTTGAAGCGGTTCAGCGGGCCCGGTCAGGGACGGCGGACAGGCTGAGCGGCCCGTCACGCACCCCGGGAGCGCGGCCCGAGCGGGTCGCCGCCGAAGCGGTTCAGCAGAAGCGGCGCAGCAGGGTGTCGGCCCGGCCCGCGTCGAAGGCGGCCGGGTCGAAGCGGTCGCCCACCCAGTCCCGCGCCTGTGGGTGCCCGGGGTGAGCGGGGTCCGCCAGCACGGCCAGCAGCGCCTGGTAGCCGGTCGGTCCGCCGACGTCCTCCGGCGGGCACGCCCGCTCGCCGTCCACGCAGGACGGGTAGCGCCCGTCCGGGTCGGCCGCGCAGGCGTCCTCCACCACCAGGTCGTGCTCCCACCAGTCGCCGAAGTCGTACGTGTAGCGGAAGCGGCTGCCCTTGCCGACCACCGCGTCGAGCCGGACGTCCAACTCGTCGTGCAGGGCCAGCTCGCCGTCGGGGTCGGGCTCGCCGTACTGGCGGCCCTCGATCTCGAACGAGTGCAGGTGGCAGTCCCGCCAGCCCATGCCGTGCTGCACCACCCGGTGCAGCCGGTCCAGGGTGTAGCCGCCCGGGACGAGCACCCGGCGCCAGATGGGCGGTCGGACCCCGGCCAGGGAAATCTTCAGCTGGAAGATCTGACGTGGCATGCTGTCCCGTCCCTGTTCGGCATAGGCTGCGGGCATGATCTGCCGAGCGTGCCGGGCCAGGCGGCACGACGACTGTCCGGGGCGCACCTGGTGCGACTGCCAGCACCGTACCCCCCGACCCACCCCTCCGGTCACCGGTCCGGCCGGCGAATGAGCGTCGGAATCCCGATTTCGGCGCTCTGGCCGCAGGCGGCGGCGCGACCGTTGGACGACGCCGCGCTCACCGCGCTCTACGGCCGGGCCGACCGCCCCCACCTGCGGGTGAACTTCGTGACCAGCGTCGACGGCGGCGTCTCCGTGGACGGCTACTCCGCCGGGCTCTCGGGCGAGCCGGACAAGCGCGTCTTCGGGCTGCTGCGCATGCTCTGCGACGCCCTGCTCGTGGCCGCCGGCACGCTGCGGCACGAGGGCTACCGGGCGGTCCGCCTCGACGAGCGACGCCGGGCGTGGCGCCGCGAGCACGGCCTGTCCGAGTACCCGACGCTGGTCGTCGTCTCCGGCTCGCTCGACCTCGACCCGGCACAGGCCGCGTTCGCCGACGCGCCGGTGCGGCCCGTGGTGCTCACCCGGGCCGACGCCACGGCGCCGCCCGGCCTGGCCGGGGTCGCCGACCTGGTGCGCTGCGGCGACGACCGGGTCGACCTCGCGGCGGGCCTGGCCGAGCTGCGTCGCCGCGGCCACGGCCAGGTGCTCTGCGAGGGTGGCCCGCACCTGTTCGGCGCGCTCACCGCCGCCGACCTGGTGGACGAGGTCTGCCTCACCGTCGCCCCGCTGCTCGCCGGGGCCGGGCCGGGGCGGATCACCGCCGGCGGGGCCAGCGACGTGCGCCACCTGCCGCTGCGGCACGTACTCGCCGCCACCGACGGGACGCTCATGCTCCGCTACGCCCGCGACTGACCGTGGTCGGGCCGGCACCCTGTGGCTGACGGCCGCCGACGGCGCGTGGCGTCCGCCGCGTCGCGTGGCAACCTGTCGTACTCCTCGGGCAGGATGCAGGCGTGTGCCCCGACCGCGACGACCAGCCGACCGGAGTTGCCCGATGACTGACGACGGGTTCGACGGCCCGGGCGAGGTGGTCGGCCGGGTGCTGGGCACCGCCGACGCCACACCCCTGCAGTTCTGGACCGCGGTCTCCCCCGACAGCTACCTGCAGCTCGACGACGTCGTGGTGACCCGGCGGGAGCTGCCCGACCGCGAGCCGGTGACGATCGCCGGGGTGGTCACCCAGGTGCGCGCCCGGCACGAGGGCGCCCAGTTCGACTCCGACGTCTTCGCCATCGCCGACGGCACACTGCCCGCCCAGGTGCAGGAGGCCGCCGAGATCACCACCACCCGCGTCGACCCGGAGCTCTACGTGCCGCCGTCGCCCGGTGCGGTGGTGCACCGCGCCGAGGGCGACGCCCGCGCCCGGGCGCTGCACTTCGACCGGATGGAGCGGCGCATCCCGATGGGCATGGGCCGCGACGGGGTGCCGGTCTACCTCAACGCCGACTTCCTCGACGGCAGCCGGGGCGCGCACGTGTCGATCTCCGGCATCTCCGGGGTCGCCACGAAGACGAGCTTCGCCACCTTCCTGCTCTACTCGGTCTTCCGCTCCGGCGTGCTGGGCGGCGACGCGGTCAACGCCAAGGCGCTCATCTTCAACGTCAAGGGCGAGGACCTGCTCTTCCTCGACCACCCCAACACCCGGCTGGACGACGCCACCCGCGCCGCCTACGCGAAGCTCGGCCTGGTCGCCGGCGCGTTCCCGGACGTGCGGGTCTACGCCCCGCCCCGGGTGGGCGACTCCTCCGGCACGCCCGACGTGAGCAGCCGCCTCACCGGCGTGGACAGCTTCTACTGGACGCTGAGCGAGTTCTGCGCCGACCGCCTGCTGCCCTACGTGTTCGCCGACGCCGACGACGAGCGCCAGCAGTACACGATGGTGGTGCACTCGGTCGCCGCCCACCTGGCCCGGCACGCCCAGCCCGCCGACGGCGGGGTGAGCATCGACGGGGTGCGGCTCGGCTCGTACGCCGACCTGGTCGACCACATCGTCGACCAGCTCAACGACGACGAGACCCGCTCCGACTGGGCCGGCAGCGCCGTCGGGCTGGGCACGGTCAACGCGTTCGCCCGCCGGCTGATCGGCAGCAAGAAGGACCTGTCCCGGCTGATCCGGGGCGACCTCGCCACCCGCCGCCCGCACTCGATCAACACCGCCGAGAGCGCCCAGGTCACCGTGGTCGACCTGCACAACCTCCCGGACCGCGCGCAACGGTTCGTGGTCGGCGTGACGCTGAAGAGCGAGTTCGAGCGCAAGGAGAAGGCCGGCACCGCCAAGCCGCTGCTCTTCGTGGTGCTCGACGAGCTGAACAAGTACGCCCCACGCGAAGGCTCCTCCCCCATCAAGGAGGTGCTGCTCGACATCGCCGAGCGGGGTCGCTCGCTCGGGGTGATCCTGGTCGGCGCCCAGCAGACGGCGAGCGAGGTGGAGCGGCGGATCGTCACCAACTCGGCGATCCGGGTGGTGGGCCGGCTCGACCCGGCCGAGGCGTCCCGCCCGGAATACGGCTTCCTGCCGCCCGCCCAGCGGCAGCGCGCGCTGCTGGCCAAGCCGGGCACGATGTTCGTCAACCAGCCCGACATCCCGGTGCCACTCTGCCTGGAGTTCCCGTTCCCGGCCTGGGCCACCCGGGTCTCCGAGGCCGGCCGCGCCCCGTCCGAGACGCTCCGGTCGATCACCCAGTCCGTCGACCCGTTCGCGGTCGTCGGCTCCGGCGGCGGCACCAGCGACGACGACATCCCGTTCTAGGGGGACACACCCGTGAAGATCCTGCACACCTCCGACTGGCACGTCGGCAAGGTCCTCAAGGGGCAGTCGCGGGCCGAGGAGCACAAGCGGGTCCTGGCCGGCGTGATCGACGTCGCCCGCGCCGAGGCGCCCGACCTGGTCATCGTCGCCGGTGACCTCTACGACACCGCCGCCCCGACGCCCGAGGCCACCCGGCTGGTCACGCGGGCCCTGACCGCGCTGCGCCGCACCGGCGCCGACGTCGTGGCCATCGGCGGCAACCACGACAACGGCCAGGCCCTCGACGCGCTGCGTCCCTGGGCCGAGGCCGCCGGGATCACCCTGCGCGGCGGGGTCCGGGACAACCCCGACGAGCACGTCGTCGACGGCACCACCGCCGGCGGCGAGCGCTGGCGGCTGGCCGCGCTGCCGTTCCTCTCCCAGCGTTACGCCATCCGCGCCGTGGAGATGTACGAGCTGACCGCCGCCGAGACCACCCAGACCTACGCCGACCACCTGGGCCGGGTGCTGGGCCGGCTGACCGAGAGCTTCACCGAACCGGACCGGGTGCACCTCGTCACCGCACACCTGACCGTGGTCGGCGCGACCACCGGCGGCGGGGAGCGCGACGCGCACACCGTGCTGGGCTACGCGGTGCCCGCGACCGTGTTCCCCGGGACGGCGCACTACGTGGCGCTGGGCCACCTGCACCGCTCGCAGCGGGTGCAGGGCCCCTGCCCGATCCGCTACAGCGGCAGCCCGCTGGCGGTCGACTTCGGCGAGCAGGAGAACGTGCCGTCGGTGACCGTCGTCGAGGTCACCGCGACCACGGCGGCGCAGATCCGCGAGGTGCCGGTGACCGCCGCCACCACGCTGCGCACGGTCCGGGGCACCCTGGCCCAGCTCGCCGAGACGCAGGTGCCGGAGGACGCCTGGCTGCGGGTGTACGTCCGGGAGCAGCCGCGCGCCGGGCTGCGCGAGGAGGTGCAGGAGTTGCTCCCCTCGGCCCTGGAGATCCGGATCGACCCGGAGCTGGTGCCCGCCCCGGGCAGCGGCGCCCGGGTGGCGCAGCGGGCGGGCCGCTCGCCCCGACAGCTCTTCGCCGACTACCTCGACAGCCGGGGGCACACCGACGACGGGGTGCGGGAGCTCTTCGACGAGCTCTTCGAGGAGGTCGACCACTGATGCGGCCGATGCGGCTGGACATGGCGGGCTTCACCGTCTTCCGCGACGAGACCACGATCGACTTCACCGACGCCGACTTCTTCGCCCTGGTCGGGCCGACCGGCTCCGGCAAGTCGACGGTGCTGGACGCCATCTGCTTCGCCCTCTACGGCACGGTGCCGCGCTGGGGCGGGACCCGGGGCCTGGGCAACGCGCTTGCGCCGTCGGCCACCGAGGCGCGGGTCCGGCTGGTGTTCGAGTCCGCCGGCTCCCGCTACGTGGCGACCCGGGTGGTCCGCCGCGACGGCCGGGGCAACGTCAAGACGGCCAACGCCGGGTTGCAGCTGATGCCGGCCGGGTTCGACGTGACCAAGCTCGACACCGGGCTCAGCCCGGACGACCTCGGCGAGGTGGTGGCCGGCACCCCCGCCGAGATGGAGCGGGCGGTGCTGGAGGCGGTCGGGCTGCCCTACGAGCAGTTCACCAGCTGCGTGGTGCTGCCGCAGGGGCAGTTCGCGGACTTCCTGCACGCCAAGCCGGCCACCCGGCAGCAGATCCTGGTCAACCTGCTCGGCCTCGGGGTCTACGAGGACGTGCAGAAGAAGGCGACCGCGCGGGCCGCGCAGGCCGAGGCGAAGCTGGAGGCGGTCGACCAGGCGCTCGCCGGGCTCACCGACGTCGACGACGCCGCCCTGGAGGCGGCGACCGGGCAGGTCGACCGGATGCGGGAGCTGGCGGGGGCGGTGGCGTCCGCCGTACCGGAGCTGGCGGCGGCCCGGGCGACGGCGCGCGAGGCGGGCGCGGCCCTGGCCGCCCTCGACGCCGATCTGGCGGTGCTGGCCGCCGTGCGCGCGCCGGACGGGGTGGCGGAGGTGGCCCGGGCGGTCGCGTCGGCGCGGGCCGGCGCGGACGAGGCGGCGACGGCGGTGTCGCTGGCCGAGGAGCGGGAGGAGAAGCTCCGCGGCGAGCTGGCCGCCGCCGGCGACGAGAGCGCGCTGCGGCTGCTGCTGCGGGCGTACACCGACCGGGAGAGGCTGGCCGACGAGGCGGAGGCGGTCCGCGCGGCGGTGACCGGCGCGCAGGCCGAGCACGGCGCGGCGGTGGCGGCGCTCACCGAGGCGCGGGCGGCGGCCGAGCGGGCCGAGGCGGAGCTGGAGGCGGCCTTCCGCGCCCACGAGGAGGCGAAGGCGACCGACCAGGCGGTGGCGTTGCGCGCGCACCTGCGCGACGGGGCGACCTGCCCGGTCTGCGAGCAGACCGTCGCGACGGTGCCGGCGGTGCCGGCCGACTCGGCGGTGGCCGCCGCGACGGCGGCGGGACGGGCGGCGCGGGCCGCCAGCAAGGCCGCCCAGTCGGTGGTGCAGGAGCGCGACGGGGCGGCCCGGGAGCTGGAGCGGGTGCTGCTGCGCGCGCGGGCCCGGCAGGACCAGGTGCAGGCCCGCCTGGCCGAGCTGGACGACCAGCTCGCCGGGGCGGCCGAGCCGGCGGTGCTGCGCCGCGAGCTGGACGAGCACGCGCGGCTGCGCCGGGCGCTGGAGGAGTCGGCGACGGTGGTGCGGGCCGGCCGGGACGCCGCCCGGCGGGCCCGGGCGGCGGTGGACGCCGCCGAGGAGCGGCTGCGGGCGACGTGGCGGGCGTTCGACGCGACCCGCGACGGGCTGGCCCGGTTCGGGCCGCCGACGGCGGACCGGGAGGACCTCGGCGCGGCGTGGGCCGCCCTCACCGGATGGGCCGGCGAGGAGGCGGAGCGTCGCCGCGCGGAGCGGGCCGGGCGGGCCGGGGCGGTGGCGCAGGCCGAGGCCGTGGCGGCCGATGTCGGCGAGCGCATCGCGGGCGTCCTCGCCGCCGCCGGGCTGCCGCCCACCGACGATCCGCTACGCGCCACCGACCGCGCCCTGGAGCGGGCCGAGGCCGACCTGCGCGAGCTGGAGCGGCGCCGGGAGCAGGCCGGTGGGCTGCGCGAGCAGCGGGCCGGGTACGAGCGCGAGGCGCAGGTGGCCCGGGCCCTCGCGGGGCACCTGCGGGCCAACAACTTCGAGCGGTGGCTGCTGGCCGAGGCGTTGGACCTGCTGGTCGACGGCGCCTCGGGCATCCTGCGGGAGCTCTCCGGCGGGCAGTACGACCTGGTCCACGACAAGGGCGAGTTCTTCGTGGTCGACCACCACGACGCGGGGCTGCGCCGGGGCGTGCGCACCCTGTCCGGCGGCGAGACCTTCCAGGCGTCGCTGGCGCTGGCGCTGGCGTTGTCGGAGCAGCTCGCCGGGATGTCCACCACGGCGGCGAGCCTGGAGTCGATCGTGCTGGACGAGGGCTTCGGCACGCTCGACGCGGCCACCCTCGACACGGTGGCCGCCACGTTGGAGAACCTGGCCGCCCGGGGCGACCGGATGGTCGGCGTGGTCACCCACGTGCCGGCCCTGGCCGAACGCATCCCGGTCCGGTTCGAGGTCAGCAAGGACGCCCGGTCGGCCCGCGTCGAACGGACCGGCCGGTGAGCGGGGCCCGTCGCGGCGCCCCGGCGTCCGAGACGGAAGGTTCGCTGCGGTGACCGACCCCCGGTTCTTCGTCGACGCGTGGGATCCGGCGTACGGCGCCTCGTTCGAGGCCTCCGGCGGCGGGCCCGCCGCGCCGAGCAGTGCCCAGGTCGACCCGGACGCCGAGCTGCCGGCGGTGGACTGGCGGGCGATCGGGCCCCGCCCCGGCGTCCACGCCCCCGACGTGGTGCTGCTCGTCGACGGGGTGCGCCGGATCGACGCGAGCGTCTGGACGGCCGAGGACGACGGGGCGTCCTTCCCCGGCCTGGCCGCGTCGTACGCCGCCGGGGTGGTCCGGTGCGACCTGGAGCGCGGCGCGGCGCGGCTGGCCGGCGCGCGGGTCGGTCGGGGGTTGTTCACCGCCAGTCCCTCGGCGGTGGACGTCGTGGCCGGCAGCGTCCGCTACCCCGTGCACCGGGTCAGCGGCACAGGCGAGCTGAACAAGCTTCCGGCCGCCGTGCAGGGGCCGCTGACCGCTCTGGAGGTTGAGGTCTCGGGGGCGGCCCGCACGGACGGCGACCTGCTGGTGGTCGACGGCCCGCTGCGCAACCGGCGGCAGCTGCCGCGCACGGTCGGCTACATCAAGACGCAGCACAGCCAGTACCTGGACGCCCGGCTGACCGCCGTGGTCACCGGTCTGGCGGCCGGCGAGCGCTCCCCGGTGTTCAAGCTCGGTACGGCCTGGGGCGGCTGGTCGTGGTACCTGCGGCTGCCGGTGGCCGTCGGGGCGCCGTGGGCGGGCATCGTCCGGATGGAGTGCTCCGCCGAGCTGAGCGTCGAGGAGGCGGTGGGCCTGGCCGACCTGTCGCTGGTCACATTGCCCCGGTTCGCCTCCACCCCCTACAAGGACCCGCGGGCCCCGCAGAACCTGATCCCGATCGCCGGCCTGGAGCGCCGGCTGCGGGCGCTGCTCGGCGACGCGCGGCTGCTGCACCGGGTGCTCACCGCCGCCGCCCGGGGCCGGCGCTGATGGGACGCAAGCGGGCGGCCGACACGGTGGCCGCGCGGGTGGACACCGGCCAGGCCGAGCTGGTGCCGGATCCGGACCGGCCGGGGTCGTGGACCCTGCTGCTGGACGGCGCCCCGCAGTCGCACGTGGACCTGGCCGATCCCACGCACCTGGAGTTCGAGTACGTCCGGCGGCTCGCCGCCGCGATCGACCTGGTGGCGCCGGCCGGCGCGCCGCTGCGGGTGCTGCACCTCGGCGGCGGCGCGCTGACCCTGCCCCGCTACGTGTCGGCCACCCGGCCCGGCTCCACGCAGCGGGTGGTCGAGGTGGACGGCGCGCTGGTGGAGCTGGTCCGTCAGGCCCTGCCGTGGCCGGCGGATCCCCGGCTCAGGGTGCGGGTGGCCGACGCCCGCGCGGTGCTCGCCGCCAGCCGGGACGCCAGCTACGACATCGTGGTCGCCGACGTCTTCGCCGGCGCCCGCACGCCGGCCCACCTGACCTCGGTGGAGTACGCCGCCGAGGTGGCCCGGGTGCTGCGCCCCACGGGATTCCACCTGGCGAACGTCGCCGACGGCCCGCCGCTGCGCCACGCCCGGGGGCAGGTCGCCACGGTCCGGTCGGTGCTGCCCCGGGCCTGCCTGGTAGGCGACGCGGCGGTGCTGCGCGGGCGGCGCTACGGCAACCTGGTGCTGGTGGCCGGCCGGGTCGAGCCGCCGGTGCCCGAGCTGACCCGGCGCGCCGCCGGGGACTGGTTCCCCGGCCGGGTGCTGGCCGGCGACGAGCTGGACCGCTTCGCGGGCGGCGCGCGGGTGGTCCGCGACGCCGACGCGACCGACTCGACCCCGCCGCCGCCGGGAATCTTCTCCGTCGGCCGTTGACCCGTCAGCGCGGGCGCCCCGCACCGCCGCCGAGGCGACCGGGGTCCGCCCGCTGCCCGCACCGGGTCGGTTCCCCGGTGTCCGCCCGTAGGCCTGCGGGCCGGTAGTCTGGCAGGTCGGCGGCGGCTGCGGCGGGTGTCCACGGTCGACAGCACCATGCGCCGGCATCGGGGAGAGGGGCGGCGTGACGCCGAGGTGGAGGTCTCTGCCGGTGGTGCTCGCGCTGGCCGGCTCCCTGACCGCCGTCGCCGGCGCGACGGCGTCCACGGGCTGGCCCGCGGCCGACCGCGCCGCCGCCGTGCGGCCGGTGGAGCCCACCGTGTCGACTCCCGCACCGCCCCCGCCGACTCCGCTGACGGTGCTCACCTGGAACGTGTGCGCCAACGGCAAGGTGCGCTGTCTCGCCGGCCGCCAGCACCAGCAGCTCGCCTCCGCCGTCGGCGAGGCGGCACGGAACGGTTCAGCGGACGTGCTGCTGCTGCAGGAGATGTGCGCGGGCCTGCTGCCCGCGCTGGAGCGCAGCCTCGGCGCCGACTGGAAGGTGTACTTCCGCCAGGCCTCGACGGCCGCGGTCAGGCGCGGCACGCTGGTGGACCGACCGGCCACCTGTGGAACCGGCGGGGACCGGTACGGCCAGGCGGTGGCGGTGCGGCTCGCCGCGCCGGACGCCGGCAGGTCGTCGACCGTCCAAGCGTCCTGGCTCGTCGCGCTCCCGTCGCCGAGACCCGTGGGCAGCAGATGGATGGAGCGGCGGTCGGCGGTCTGCGTCCGGTTGCACGCCCCCCGCCTTCAGGTCTGCGGTGCCCACCTGTCGACGCCGCAGCAGGATCCGGACGGCAGGGTCCGGGCCGCGCAGGCCGCACGGCTCGCCGCCGAAGCCCGCCGCGGCTACGAACGGGGATACCCGACCATCATCGGCGGCGACCTGAACACCACCCCCGCCACGACCGTGACCGGCAGCCGTCGACAGGTCCTGCAACCGCTGTACGACCAGGGCGCCGACTGCGACCTGGGCAGGATGCGGCCGACGTTCGGCAACATCAAGATCGACTACCTGTTCTCCGGGCCCGGCGTCACGCCGCTCGGCTGCACCGTGACGCCGTCCCCGCTCTCCGACCACCGGATGGTCTCGGCGCGCTACCACCTGCGCCCCGACCCGACGCCCGACCGGCACGACCGATACTGACGGCGGACGAGCGCGTCTCGACGGTCAGCACTTCTCCCACGGGCTGGGCACCGGGAAGTAGGTGTCCAGGAAGGGGGTGAGGACCGAGACCTGGGCCGCGAGGTCCTCCTCCGTGGAGAACGCGTCGTTGAGGCAGAACACGTGGCGGTCCCGCTTGGCGAGCAGATGCGCCAGGCGCGCGGGCGTGTCCGGGTGGGACAGCTCCGCGATGGTGTAGTCCAACGCGCCCGACACCGCGCGGCCGGTGTGGAACGCGTAGTAGTGGTGCAGCGACGAGGCGACCGAGATGTCCGTGACGCTGCGGAACTGGCTGCCGGCGGTCGCCCGGTGCTGCGCCGCGAAGGTCTCCTCGATCTCGTACAGCACGCTGCGCCGCAACGCGTGCGGCATGTGCTTCATCTTCTGCGTCAGCACCGTGCCGAACCGCTCGGCGATCAGGGCCCGGTTGTTCTTCCCGGCCGCCGACGCCGGGATGTCGTCGGCCGAGGGCGGGCCGGGCGGCACCAGCGCCGGCGACGGGAAGAACTTGCTGATGCCGTTCGCCAGGAAGAAGTCCCGTGGGGTGACGTCGCGGCCGAGGAAGACGTCGTCGTTGAAGTAGAGGAAATGCTCCGACAGCCCGTCGATGTGGTGCAGCTGACTCTCGATGGCGTGCGAGTTGAACGTCGGCAGCGCCGACGGGTCGCGGAAGATCTCCCGGTGGCTGACCACCCGCAGCCCCGGGCGGGCGGGATCCAGCCAGGGCGGCACCTGGTCGTCGGTGACCACGTAGACGTTGCGCACCCAGGGCGCGTAGGTGTGCAGGGAGCGCAGCGAGTAGCGCAGCTCGTCCCGGCTGAGGAACCGCGCCGCGCTCGCCGCCTCCGCGTGGTACGGCGTCCCCGCCACCTCGGCGCGCCGGCGCAGCCACGCCGGATCCGTGCCGTCCACCCAGGTGTAGACGACGTCGACAGGAAACGTCACGTCGTCGGGGCGCCGGATCGCGAACTCCGGCCGGGTCCGGACCGTCACCGCCGGGTTCGCCGGCCCGAGGGCGGTGAACAGGTCGGCGGGTGCGTCGACGGCGTGGCCGGCCGCCGGCAACTCCTGCGCCACCAGGTTCCGGCGCGGGGCGACCAGCTGGTCCTCCCGTCGGGTCCAGAACTCCACCTCGCAGCCGTACGGCGCGCCGAGCACCAGGCGGTGACCGGGATCGGTCCAGTACCAGGTCAGTCGAAGCACGTCCGCGTCGCGCAGCCGTCGCCACGCCTGCGGCTCGTAGCCCGGCAGCGACGAGCGCGCCTGCCCGCCCGTGACCTCGGCGACGTACCCGGGCGTCCGCCGGCACGCCTCGGCGAGCGCCGCGTGCACCCGCTCCCGGTCCCCCGCGTCGACGGCGACCACCGCGTTGCGGTCGGGCAGCCCGCGTACGCAGAAGTGCTCCACACCCGCCGCGGCGAGCGCCCCGGTGACCGCGGCCAGGTTGCCCGCGCGGGCCGACCAGGGCGACACGTCCGGGCGGACCAGGGCGACCCGGGTCCTGCGCTCCACCGTCACCAGGGCCCGGTCAGCGCCCGCCAGCAGCTCCGGCTGGCGGCGGGCCAGCCGGGTCGACGGCTGCTGTCCGCCGGCGACCTGGGCCACCCACTGCTTGACCTGGTGCCGGGTCTGCGGGCTGAGTCGCTTGGCGATCGCCCGGCGGGCCTGCGGGCTGAGCACCCGGCGGTAGGTGTCGACGAACACCGAGGGCTCGGCGACGGCCCGGGCGGGTTCACGGCCCTGTCCGTCCGTCATCGCTGCGGGCCCGGCAGGGCCGCGATGGCGGCGGCGACCCGCTGGCAGTTGTTGCGGTCCTGCACGCCGAAGAAGTCGGTCACCCGGCGTGAGTACTCGTCCTCCCGGGCACACCCGTTCTTCACGTACGAGATGATCGCCCGCACGGTCTCCTCCGCCGTCTGACAGACCGGGCCGAAGCCATGCTCGGCGTGCTCGAAGTAGCCCCTGCGGTAGCCGCCGATGGAGAAGTACTCCTCCGCGTCGAAGTGTGCGTAGATCAGCGGGGTACCGAGGTAGGCGACGTCGAAGGCGGTGGAGGAGTAGTCGGTGATGAAGAGGTCGCACTGTCGCAGTGCGTCCTGGACGCTTCGCTGCGTCTGGTCCACCACGGCGAAGCAGGGGTCCGCCGGCACCATGCTCGTCGACACCTTCCGCATCTCGTAGTGCGGAAGGAACTCCAGTGTGTAGCGGTGCTGCTGGAGGGTCTGCTTCAGCTCCTCGCTGCCGAAGAGGTCCCGCAGGAACTGGGCGTACCTGGACGTCTCGAAGGGAAAGCGCGGCGGCAGCGAGGGATTGTAGGACGGACTGACCAGATAGCTTCGCCAGGTCGGCATGAGCAGGATCCGGCGGTTGCCCCGCTCGGGCACCAGCGCGTCGAAGCGCGGGAAGCCCAGCCGCTGTGCGCCGTCGCCGTAGTCGAAGTACTCGGCGGCGTACTCCGCCTCCTTGCCGGCCGCGGCGACGAACAGGTCGACCCCGGTCTTCGCCCGGTGCAGGCCGCCGCTGACGTCCTTGTCCGTGACCCCGTGCTGGAGGAAGACGCGGGCCGCTCCGATCCGCCAGTTCAGATGCTTGAGGAACTGGCCTCGCTCCCAGCGCGACGGGAGCATGTACGAGTCGATGTCGTACGAGTTGATCATCTTGGTGGCGTGCAGCATGAGGAACTTGTGCCGGAAGGAGTCGTGGGCGACGACGTTGCCCAGCCCGCTCAGCCGTTCCCTGTCCGGGCTGTCCTTCGCCAGCACGTAGTACACGTTGCGCCGGCGCTCGGCCTTGCGGAGGTACTTGAAGAGGTGCCAGGAGTTGTCCTGGGCCGTGTCCTTGCGCTCGCCGACGAGCCAGATGTCGCGGCGGCTCATGAACGGGGCGGTGACCAGCCGCAGCAGACGCTGCTTCCAGAACGGGCGACGGGACGCGACGTGGCGCAGGTCCTTGCGCAGCATCGTCCGCCGCCACGCGCGGGCGCCACCCGCCCGCTGGACGAGCAGGGTCGCGCTTTCCCGGCCCACGAAGCCGGGCAGGATGCGGGTGTCCCCGGCGAGCTTCACCGGGGCGTCCCGCAGGAAGGCAGCCGAGATCAGGCACTGCCGGGACGCCTGGCCGGTCTCGGTCATGAAGACGAGTCGCAGGCCGTGCTGGCCGTTGCGCAACTGCGCCACGGGCACCTCGGCGGCGAATCCGGACCATTCGCGGCCGGCGTCGGCGGACTTCAGGTCGCCGCGCCGCTCGACGGTGGCGGGCACGGTCAGGTTGCTGCCGCGCACCCGAAGCCCGAGCGGGGTACGGATCGGCTGGTGCATGGGCAGCCCGTTGACCTGGACGTGCCCGGACAGCCGCAGCGTGTCACCCGCCTTCGACAGCCGTGCCTGTTCCAGCCGCACGGACACCGCGCTGACCCGGGTCAGCGGGAGCAGCGCCGGCGTGACCGGATAGTCCAGGTACAACTCACCACCGCAGGCGACGACCCCCTGGACCTTCGTCCAGGGACGGGCGAAGAGGTCGAAGTCGTAGGACTTGAAGGCCAGGTAGGACAGCCGATGCCGCGTGTCGGCCGTCCAGCGGGCGATGAAGGAGGGGTCGATGTCCTGGTAGATCCGAGTGCACTTCTCGAAGATCTTCCACAGGTCGGCGTCCTCGAAGAGGGTGTGGGCGCGCATCGCGAAGCCCTGGTAGCTGCGTACCAGGAATCGTTCCAGCACCTCGCGGCGGAAGACGTCCAACTCGGGGCGGAGCGCGGCGAGCGTCTCGCACAGCTCCAGGTGGTCCCAGTAGTTCTGCTCCCGGATGAACAGATTGTCCATGATCGAGTTGCCGCTGACGCGCCGGCGGTACTGGTAGACCACCTCGTCCACGAGCGCGATGCGCTCGGCCTTGAGCAGCATCGGCAGGGCCAGGAAGGCGTCCTCGAAGTGCACTCCCTCCCGGAAGCGCAGGCCGTTCGCCCGGAGTTGGGCGAGATCGTAGAGCTTGTGACACGGGCCGGCGTCGAAGACCAGCTCGGGCGCGTCGACCACGCTCTCAAGCAGGCGGTCTCCCTTGCCGAACGGCTTCTTCCAGAGGAACGCCGTCCGCTTCGGGAAGGTGTCCATGTCCCCGATGGCCATGCTCGCCTTGTTCTGCACGATCGCCTTGAGCAGCAGCTCGGTGGCGCGCGGCGGCAGGATGTCGTCCGAGTCGACGAAGGAGACGTACGGGGTCTCCGCCATGTCCAGCGCCCGGTTGCGGGCCGCGCCCGGGCCGGCGTTCTCCTGCTGGAGCACGGTCACGTTCGGGTGCTCGGCGGCGAACTGCTTGGCGATCGTGTCGGAGCCGTCCGTGCTGCCGTCATCGACCAGGATGACGTGGCACCGGTCGAAGGCGGTCTGGGCGGCGATCGATTCCAGCGTCTCGGGCAGGTAGTCCGCGACGTTGTAGACCGGGACGATGACGGTGACCTGGGGGGAAGGGCCTACCACGTGGGCTCCACTAAGGATTCGCAGAGATGTTGACGAGCTGGTCGGGGCGTAGGGCCGGCGCCCGACCGGGACCGGGTCCCCACCTTCTCAGGCATCCCGCCGCTGTCCCCGCTGGTCGTCGAGGTGGGTTCCCCGACCGGGTGGCGCAGTCTCCTGCTGCGTCCGGGCGGCGGCGATGCGCATCGAGGGCAGTGTGGGCGCGTCCAGCCGCGGACCGACCCGCAGCGCGGGCACGGTGTGGCCGTCCACCTGCCGGCGGGCGGCGAGGGTGGGCGTGGTCGGGGCATCCACCTGCTGGCGGTGCCGGGAGGCGCCGCGCGACTGCCGCCACAGCGCGCTGGCGCCCAGCTTCCGGCGCTCGGCGACCACCTCGTCGGGCAGCTCGTACGGCGCCGGAAAGGGCAGGTAGCGGGGCAGGAAGTCGGCCAGCATCCGCTCCTGCTCGGCGAAGGCCTCGGGATCGGAGTCGGTGTCGTTGAGGCAGAACACGTCACGGTTGCGGCGGGCGAGCAGCTCGGCGAGGCGGGCGGGCGTCGACGGGTGACCGAGGTCGGCGTACTCGTACTCGATCTCGCCCGGCACCGCCTGGCCGGTCAGGTAGGACCAGTACTGGTGCAGCGACGACGGGATGGACAGGTCGCCGTGGTGACGGAACTGGTGCCGTGCCGTCTTGGTCACGTCCGCCTGCAACATCTGCTCGATCTGGTACATGATGCTGCGCCGCAGCGCGAACGGGGTGTGCTTCATCTTCTGCGTGATGGTGACGCCGAACTGCCGCTGGATGTGCCGGCGGTTGTTCTTGCCGGCCGCGTTCACCGGCGGGTCGCTCGGCTTGGCCTCGCCCAGTCCGAACTGCGCCGGGGAGGGAAAGAACTTGGCGATCCCGTTGGCGTGGAAGAAGTGGGTCGGTAGCAGCGGCCGGCCCAGGAACACGTCGTCGTTGAGGTAGAGGAAGTGCTCGGCCAGACCCTCGATCCGGTGCAGCCGGGACTCGATGGCGTGCGAGTTGAACGACGATCGGAAACCGAGGTCGGCGAAGAGTTCGGCGTGCGTGACGACGGTGATGGTCGGGTGGGTCGGGTCGAGCCAGCTCGGCAGCTGGCTGTCGGTGACCAGGAAGATGCGTCGCAGCCAGGGCGCGAAGCTGTGCAGCGCGCGCATCGCGTACCGCAGTTCGTCCCGGTTGTGGTAGCGCGACGAGTTGGCCGCCACCGCGTGCAGCGGCCCGTCGGGGGTGCCCTGCGCCGCCATCTTGCGCCGCAGCCACTCCGGATCCGAACCGTCCACCCAGGTGAACACCGCGTCGATCGGGAAACCCACCCGGTCCGGGGCCCGGACGGCAAGATCACGGCGGGTGCCGTAGACGTGGTCGTCCGCCTCCGGGACGAAGTGACTGAGCAGGGCCGCGGCGACCCGCGCCGGCTCCGCCCGGGCCGGCGCCTCGTCGATCACCGCATTGTGCCGGGGTGCGCGCACGACGTCGCCCACGCGCGTCCAGAACTCGATCTCGCAGGCGAACTGTGCGCCCAGGACCACGCCCGCGCGGGCGTCGGTCACCGGGAACCACACCTGGATCACCTCGGCCGGGGCCAGATCCGGCTGGTTGCGCCCGGGCCGCACCTCGACGGTACGCACGTGCGCGCCCGACAACGCCGGCGCGGAGCGGACCAGGCGACGCACCGCGTCCTGCTGGTCGACGAGGACGGCCACGGAACTACGCAGGTAGTCATCGTTGCGCAGGCAGTGGTAGTCGATCCCGGCAGCGTCCAGCGCCGACGTGACGGCCGTGAGGTTGCGGTGCCACATCTCCAACGGCGTCGCCGCGACGACCACCTCGGCCTGGGTGCGGACGCCGTCGTCGCCGACCGACACCCGCGCTCCCGTCGGGTGCACGGTGTCACCGCCGCGCGGCCGCGTGAAGCTCCGCACGAGGCCGAGCCGGCGGTGCTGCGGAAGCAGGCCGAGCAACTGGCGCCGGGCGGCGGGTGGAAGGAGGCGGTAGACCCGCAGAGCGATCATGCTTCGGCCCGTCCTGATCGGACGGCCGTCGTGTCGACGGCCATCGTCAGCGCTGGTGGTGACGAGGCGACGCCGCCGACCCGGCATGCTCCGGACGAGCACCCGCAACAACAGTCATCACTGCATGCCCTTTCGACAGCTCCCCGTTGCACTGCCTGCGAGGCGGTGACGAATCGGCCGGGCACCGGAGGCCCAGGCCGCGATCCTCACCGGTCTCTCAGTGACGGCGACCGCTCCCTGGCCGCCCGTCGGCGAATCGGACGATAGCAGCGAGTTCATCCGCGAGACACCAGAAGACCCCAGAGGGTTCACAACCGACCATGCACAACCGTGGTGATTTTCGCGGGTCTGTTGCATTTGCCTGGATAATCCCAGCCGTTCAGTGGGTGCGGCGATGCCGGGACGGTCAGCGGGAAGCGGCCCGCCACCGCACCACCGAGCAGGTGGGCGACGCACCGGCTGGGAGGTGGGCGACGCACCGGACGGCGGCGGGACCTGGCACAGTGGCGAGGTGACCGCGACCCGGCCCGCCGCGACGCGGGAGCTGCGCCCGCCCGCCGGGTACCGGCTGGCCGCGTCGGTCCGGGCGCTGACCTTCAGCCCGTACGACCCGTGCGCGCGCGTCGCGGCCGGCACCTTCTGGTGGGCCGCCCGCACCCCGGACGGGCCGGCCACCCTCGCCCTGCGGCCGGTCGCCGGGGGCCTGCTCGCCGAGGGCTACGGCCCGGGCGCCGACCGGGTGGTGGAGCGGGCTGACGCGGTCGCGGGGCTCCGGGACGACGTGACCGGGTTCGCGGCGCTCGCCGCCGCCCACCCCGTGGTGGCGCGGCTCGCGGCCCAGCACCGGGGGCTGCGGATGCCGGCCACCGGGCAGGTCTTCCCCCGGCTGCTGCGGGCGGTCCTCGAGCAGAAGGTGACCGGCAAGGAGGCGTACCGGGCGTACGCCGCGACGGTGCGGCACTTCGCCGAGGCGGCGCCCGGGCCGATGCAGCCGCTGCTGCTCCCGCCGGACCCGGCGGCGGTGGCCGCGACCCCGTACTGGGTGTTCCACCCGTTCGGCGTGGAGCAGCGCCGGGCCGAGACGCTGCGCCGCGCGGCAGCCGTTGCCGACCGGCTGGAGCGCTGCGCGGACTCCGCCGAGGCCACCCGCCGGCTCACCGCCATCGCCGGCATCGGCCCGTGGACCGCCGCCGAGGTGGTACGGATCGCGTACGGGGACCCGGACGCGGTCAGCGTCGGCGACTTCCACGTGCCGAACACGGTGGCGTGGGCCCTGGCGGGCGAGCCGCGCGGCGACGACGCCCGGATGCTGGCCCTGCTGGAGCCGTTCCGGGGGCACCGGGGGCGGGTCTGCGTGCTGCTGGCGGCCGGTGGCGTCCAGGCGCCCAAGTACGGCCCGCGGATGCCGATCCGCTCCTTCGCCCGGTTCTGATGCCGGCGACGGGCGGCGCTGCGGCGCGGGTCAGGGGCGGGCGCAGAGCCGGCGCAGGGTGCGCCCAAGCCACCAGGCGTACGCCCGCTGGAAGGCCCGGCCGGCCGGCCCGGCGGCGCGCATGACCCAGCGGTCCGGCCGGCTGAACGCGACCACCTCGAACCAGACGTGGCCGGCGGCGTCGCGGCTCACCACGAACGCCTCCTCGCCGCGCGCCGGATGGCCGGGCAGCGTGCCGTACCCGAAGCCGGCCCGCCGCCCGTCGTCGACGGCCCAGACCACCTGGCAGGGCGCGGCCAGCCGCAGCGGGCCGACGCCCAGACCGGAGACCACCCGGACCCCGGGCGCGGCCCGGCCGGCGTCGGCGTCCATCCGGATGCCGGCCGCCCGGTGCAGGCCCCAGCCGAGCACGGCGTCCCCGGCCGTCGTGAAACAGGAGTCGGGCAGCCGGACCCGGTGCCGCACGTGCCGCCAACCGGGCGGCAGCTCGCCGGTCTCGGTGGCGCCCACGTGCGGATAGGTCAGTGCCGGCACGACGCACCCCCACGGCTCGACGGACACCGCCAGCGTACGGGCGGTGCCCACGGCCCGCCCGGCGACCTGTGGTGGTGCGGGCCGCGCTGGCGGACCCGGCGACGGTGCTCACCGCCCGGCTCGGCGACCGGCTGGTCGGGTCCGTCCGGGCGCACGTCGACGGCGACACCGCGCACGCGGGCCGGCTCTCCGTCGCCCCGGACCAGCAGGGCCGGGGCGTCGGCGGGCGGCTGCCGCGCGCGGTGGAGGCCGCCTGCGCCGCCCGGCTACGCCGCTTCGCGCTCCTCACGGGCGCCGACAGCGCGCAGAACCTGCGCCTGTACGAGCGGCACGGCTACCGGGTCGTCGGGCACCGACCGGACCCGAACGGCATCCGGCTCGCCCTGCTGGAGAAGACGGTGGTCAGTCCCGCTCGCAGCGACGCCTGAGCCCGTCGGCCTCCATCCGCAGGTAGCGGCGTGTCAGGTCGCCGTAGAGCCAGCCGACGGGCCCGGCCAGCGGCCCGGACTGCGTGATGACCAGCTCGACGCGGCTGCGCCCGTCGGGCAGCGGCAGCACCCGGTGCTCGCCGAGCGTGCGCACGCCCGGGCTGCCCGAGACCCAGGAGAACGACCGCCCCTCGGTCAGCTCGGTGACCCGCCACACCGCCGGTCGCAGCTTCGGCTGCTCCAGCCGGGCCGTGGCGCCCACCGCGAGCGGCCCCGGCTCCCGCCGTAGCGCCCGGCGCACCGAGGGCGTCCACTCCGGCCACCGCTCGACGTCGACCAGCACCGCCCAGACCCGTTCCGCCTCGGCGGCCACCTCCGTGCCGGCCTCGAACCGCATCGCGCCTCCTCCCCGTGGCGGCGCCCGGTGGCGCCGCTGCCAGTCCCGACGAGACTGCCCCACGGATCGTGACCGCGGCACCCACCGGCCGGCCCGTCGCCACCGGCGGGTCCGTCGCCGCCGGCGGGTCCGTCGCCGCCGGCGGGTCCGTCGCCGCCGGGCCGGCCGGGGCGGCCGGTGGGCCCGGTCGCCGCGGGTCAGGCGGCCTCGCGCAGGTCGGCCAGGCCGAGGGGGGTACGCCGGCGCAGCAGCTCCTCCAGCTCCGCCACCGAGCCGGCCTCGCCGAGCACGTCCTTGCCGCCGCCGAACTGGCGGGGATAGCGGCGCACCAGCCGGTAGCGGTAGCGGCCCCGGATCAGCTCGACGCTCACCCGCCACCGCCCGCAGCACCCGCAGACCCACTCCGACACCCCGCGAAGATAGCTCTGACCTGCGGTTTCCCGATTCGCCCGGTGCGGCACGAGGGGCGCGCGGCCGGACACGCCGGTCCTTCACCACCCGTGATCTGCCTCACGACTGTCGGTGCGGTCTGGTTGACTGGTCGCCGTGAAGCTGCCGATCAGTCCGCCGGTCGAGCCGATGCTGGCCAAGAGCGTTCCGCGGGTCCCCACCGCGCCCGGCATGACCTACGAGCCGAAGTGGGACGGCTTCCGGTGCATCGTGTTCCGCGACGGCGACGAGGTGGAGCTGTCCAGCCGGGGCGGCAAGTCGATGACCCGCTACTTCCCGGAGGTGGTCGAGCAGGCCCGCCGCCAGCTGCCGCGGCGGTGCGCGGTCGACGGCGAGCTGATCGTGATCCGGCGCGACGGGCCGGGCGGGCAGCCCCGGCTCGACTTCGAGCTGCTGGCCCAGCGCGTCCACCCGGCCGCGTCCCGGGTGAAGCTGCTGGCCGAGACCACGCCAGCCGACTTCGTCGCCTTCGACCTGCTCGCCCTCGACGACGAGACGCTGCTCGACGAGCCCTATCCCCGGCGTCGGGCCCGGCTGGAGTCGGCGCTGGCCGGGGTCCGCCCGCCGGTGCACGTCACCCAGGTCACCACCGACGTCGACACCGCGCACCGCTGGTTCGACGTCTTCGAGGGCGCCGGCCTGGACGGCCTGATCGCCAAGCCGGCCGACCTGCCCTACGAGCCGGGCAAGCGGCTCATGTTCAAGGTCAAGCACGCCCGCACGGCCGACGTGGTGGTGGCCGGCTTCCGCTGGCACAAGTCCGGCCCGGTGGTCGGCTCGCTCCTGCTCGGCCTTCACGACGACGACGGGGTCCTGCACCACGTCGGGGTGAGCGCCTCGTTCACCATGGCCCGCCGCGCGGAGCTGCTGGAGGAGCTGGAGCCCTACCGCGACGTCGGGGCCGACCACCCGTGGGTGCACGGCGACCACGAGCGCGGCCAGCGCCTCCCCGGCGGGGTGAGCCGCTGGACGGGCACCCGCAACCTGGAGTGGGAGCCGCTGCGGCCCGAGCTGGTGGTCGAGGTCGGCTACGACGCCATGGAGGGCGACCGGTTCCGGCACACCGCCCGGTTCGTCCGCTGGCGGCCCGACCGTGATCCCCGCTCCTGCCGCTACGACCAGCTCGACCGGCCCGTACGGTTCGACGTGGACCAGGTGCTGCGCGGCGACCCGACGGTGACCGTGGGGTCCGCCGCCGGGCCGGCGTAGCCTGGCCGTCGACTCGATCCCGGAGGCTCGCTCGTGACCCGCACTCCCGACCGGCTCCGCCGGTTCCGGCTCACCCTCGCCGGGCTGGCCACCGCCGCGCTGGTCGCCGCCGGCTGCACCCTCCCGGCGATCGCGCCCCGGACGGAGGCCGGCGGCGGGGCCGCCGCCCCCGGCACGGCGCCCACCTGGCGGGCCTGCCCCGAGGTGGCCGAGGAGCTGGCCGGGCGCGGTGCGCCGAACATCCGCTACGAGTGCGCCCGGATCAAGGTGCCGCGCAACTGGGACACCGACCCGGGCGGCGGGGCCACCACCGGGCCGGGTACCGGAGCCACCACCGGACCGGGTGCCGGGGCCACCACCGGACCGGGTGCCGGGGCCACCACCGGACCGGGTGCCGGGCAGACCTTCGAGATCGCGCTGCTGCGGGCCCGGTCCACCAAGCAGCGCGACCGGATCGGCTCGCTGGTCGTCAACCCGGGCGGGCCCGGCGGCTCCGGCGTGGACACGGCCGTCTACCTCTCCTTCGGCCCGGCGTTCGGCGGCCTGCCCGCCTCAATCACCGACCGGTTCGACATCGTCGGCTTCGACCCGCGCGGGGTGTCCCGATCCAGCCCGGTCAGGTGCATCCCCGACGCCGACCTGGACGCCAGCTTCGGCTACGACCCCGACCCGCGGAGCCAGGAGTCGTTCGACGGTTTCGTCGCGCTCAGCCGGAAGATCGGGCGCGGCTGCGGCGACCGCTACGGCGACCAGCTGCCGCTCTACGGCACCGAGCAGGCCACCCGGGACATGGACGCGGTCCGCGCCGCCGTCGGCGACGACAAGCTGACCTACCTCGGCTACTCCTACGGCACGCTGCTCGGCGCCACCTACGCCCAGCTCTACCCACAGCGGGTGCGGGCGCTGGTGCTCGACGGCGCGGTCGACCCGCGGCAGGGCCTGGTCGCCGGCTCGGAGGGCCAGGCCAAGGGCTTCGAGCGGGCCTTCGGCAACTTCACCACGTGGTGCGCGGCCAACGCCGGGCGCTGCCCGATCGCCCCGGACGCCCGGGCCAGGGTCACCTCGGCGATCGACAAGGCGCGGGTGTCCCCGGTGCGCGGCGACGACGGCCGGGAGGCCACCGCGGGCTGGGTCTTCTACGCGATCATCTCCTCGCTCTACACCGAGTCGGGCTGGCAGGAGCTGGCCCGCGCCATCGACAAGCTGGAGGGCGGCGACCCGGAGGACGTGTTCCGCCTCGCCGACGCGTACGCCGACCGGGACGCCGACGGGCGCTACTCGAACATGTTCGACGCCAACCTGGCGGTCAACTGCGCCGACGAGGAGGAGAAGCCGAGCCGGGAGCGGATCCGGCAGCTCCAGTCGCAGTGGCGGGCGAAGTACCCGATGTTCGGTCCGGCCCTGGCCGTCGGCCTGCTCTCCTGCACCGAGTGGCCCGGCGGTCGCGACCCGTACCCGACGGGTCGGGCCGACGGGGCGCCGCCGATCCTGGTGGTGGGCACCACCGGCGACCCCGCGACGCCGTACGAGCAGACCCCCGCGCTGGCCGCGATGCTGGGCGTGGGCCGGGTGCTCACCTGGGAGGGCGAGGGGCACACCGCGTACCCGCAGACCTCCTGCGTCAACGAGGCGGTCGACGCCTACCTGATCGACCTGACCGTGCCCAGGGAGGGGCTGCGCTGCCCGGCCCGCTGACCGGCCGCTCCGGCGGCAGGTCGGGCAGGTCGATGCCCTGCCGCGCGGCGATCTCCTCCAGCAGCGCGCGCATCCGGCGCACGTCGGCCTTGAGCTGCTCCTGCTCCTCGTGCTCGAAGGCGTCGTCGTCGACGATGAGCTGACTGGCGAAGTGCGCGGTGATCAACGGGATGACCAGCAGCACCATGGTCGAGATGAGCAGCGCGGCGAGGGTGCGACCCTGCCAGCTCACCGGGGAGATGTCGCCGTAGCCGACGGTGGACGCGGTCACCACCGCCCACCAGACGGCGTCCGCCGCGCTGCGGTTCTCCACGTGGCCGTAGACCACGCCGGCCACCACGATCATGAGCAGGTACGAGATGATCAACGTCCGGGGCGAGTTGGCGAACCAGACCAGCCCTCGGTAGATCAACCGGAACGGCAGCAGCAGGACGTCCATGGACAGCCATGTTGCCCCCCGCCCGCCAGCGCCGCCCGCCCATCGGCCCGGTTCGCTGTGCCACGCTGGGCGGCATGAGTGACGTGATCTTCCGCGAGGCCACCCGGGCCGACCTGCCCGCCGTGATCGCCCTGCTCGCCGACGACGTGCTCGGCAGGACCCGCGACTTCATGGAGGTCGACGCCGCGTACGAGAAGGCGTTCGCCGACATCGACGCCGACCCGCGCAACCAGCTGATCGTGGCGGACGCGGGCGGGGAGCCGCTCAGCTGCATGCAGCTCACCTACATCCCCGGGCTGGGCCGGCACGGCGCCGAGCGGCAGCTCATCGAGGCGGTCCGGGTCCGCTCCGACCTGCGCGGGCGGGGCCTCGGCCGGCAGATGATCACCTGGGCCGTCGACCAGGCGAAGCAGCGGGGCTGCGCCCTGGTCCAGCTCACCACCGACAAGACCCGCCACGACGCCTACCGCTTCTACCTCAGCCTGGGCTTCCTCCCCACCCACGAGGGCCTGAAGCTCCCCCTCCTGTC
>NZ_JBPQTK010000048.1:0-40970 GCF_051386315.1 Micromonospora sp. URMC 107 | reverse complement strand
GGTCAGGGGCGGCGGTGGCGGCCGATCGGGGTGTCGCGGGGCGAGTCCGGGTGGGCCCGGCCGTGGCCGGTCAGCCCGTGCTCGTGGGTACCGGCGCCAGGGGCCGTGGCGGTGCCGGGGGCGGTCGTGCCCGCGCGACCGTGGCCGGTGGGGTGCGCAGAGCCCCGACCGATCGGGCGTGCGGTGTCGTGGGTGCCGGTGTCCGTACCGCCCCGGCCGGTCGCGGTCGCGCTTCCGCGCGGGGCGGTGCCGGTGTCCCGGTAATCCGCGCCGCGCCCGGTCGTGGTGGCGCCACGGCGTGTTGCGGTGCCCCGGCGGGCGGCGGCCGTGCTCCGGGCAGCGCCGGCCGGTACGTGGCCCGGGCGGCGGCGCAGGCCCAGGACCGCGCCGATCTGCGCGCCGACGATGCTCGCCACCGCCAGGACGGCGGAGACCGCGAGGGGGCGGTTGACCCGATCCGGCTCGCCGGCCCGGGCCGCTCCCACCGTCACCGTCGGGGCCTGACCGGCGTCCGTCTCCGCCGGTGGCGGCACCGGGGCCTCGGCCGCAGGCGGGGGCGGCGTCGCCCGCCCGGCCAGGCCGCTCCCGGGCGGGCGACGAGGCGGCCGGTGGCGTGCCGGCGGGCACCCCGGTCCTCGGCGTCCCCGGGAAGCCTCAGCAGCTGACCCGGGTGGATCCGGTCGGGGTCGCCGAGCCGGTTCAGCTCGGCCAGCTCCCGGTAGTCGGCGAACTCGTCCAGGTAGCGCTGCGCGACGGCGCCCAGGTGGTCGCCCCTGGCCACCCGGTAGACCGCGCCACCCTCGTCCGAGGCGGCCGGAGCGACGGAGGCGGTCGACGCGGTCCGGGCAACCGGAACAACCGTCGGGGGCTGAGCGGGCAGGGCGGCCGACAGTGGTGGTGCGGCCTGAGCGGCCGAGGCGGGCCGGGCCACCGACGCCGAGGCGGGCCGGGCGACCTGAGCGGCCGAGGCGGACCAGGTGTGCGCGACCGGGGCGGACCGGGCGGCCTCCGTACCGGTCGCCTGCGCGGTCGCGGCCGGTGCCGCCGGCAGGGCGTACGGTCCGGCGACCGCCGTCGCCGCGCTCGCCGCCGGGCTGGCGGCGAGGATCAGCGCGACCGAACCGACCAGTGCGGCGGCGGCCCGCTGCTGGCGGCTCATCCCCGGCAGCCGGGGCGCGGGCCGGCGCAGCGCCTGGGCGCAGAGCTCGACCAGCACGGAGAAGGAGAACGTGGCCCAGCCGAACCAGCCGGCCAGCGCCAGCGCCCGCAGGAAGAGCCGCCCGTCGTCGCGGCTGGTCAGCGTCGAGCCGATCTCCGCGACGGTGGGCAGGTGGTCGGGCAACGGGTTGCCGGCCAGGGCGAGCAGCGCCACCGGCGCGCCGGCCAGCACCGCGCAGAGCACGACCAGCGCGCCGAACCCGGTCAGGATGCGTCCGGTCCGCCGTACGGCGGAACGCCCCGATGCGGCCATGGCTGCCTTCCCTTCCTACGGTGCCCCGGTGAGCGGCCGCGCGGTCGCCTCGCCGGAGACGGTGACGGTCTCGTCGAAGCCGAACAGGCCGAGCATGGATCTGCGGTGCGTGACGGTGACGCGTACCCGGACCCGGGTCTCCCCGTCGACGACCGGGAAGCTGACGGTGTGGCCGGCGGCACCGGCGGCGGCGAGGTAGTCGGCGACGGCCTGGCGGGCCTGGGGGCGGTCGATCCGGGGCGGCCCGCCCGCGATGGCGGTGGCCCGGTCGATGGCCTGGCCGCCGGCGCGGGCGGCCTCGGCCGCGAGGTTGTCGGCCCGCTGCAGCGTGCGCAGCTGGCCCGCGCCGTCGAAGGCCATGCCGATGACGGCCAGGACGCCGGTCATCGCCACCGCGAGGAAGATGCTCACCCGGCCCTGGTCGCGCCGGCCGGCGACGGCGGTCATCCCCGGCTCCGGTAGCGGTCCAGCGGCGACGTGAAGCTCGCCGACACGCGCTTGCCGGCGGGCATCGCCGGCAGGACGGACAGGTGCAGGTCCTCGTAGGAGACCGTGCACGCGATCCGGACGGTGACCGAGGCCTCCCGCCCGGCCGGGCTGCGGAACGCCGCGTCGAAGTTGGTGGGAGCGCCGCCCACCGCGCCGCTGAACGTCACCTCGGGAGTGCCGGCGCAGTTCAGGCCGCGCCAGTCGAGCTGCCGGCGGGCCGCGTCCCGGGCCTCGGCGCGGGCGGTGCGGGCGTCCCGGGAGATCGAGGCGGCGCGGGCGGCGTCGTGGGCGGCGGCGTCGATGGCCTCGGCCGCCACGGCGGTACGCCCGGCGACGCCCGCCAGCACGATCAGCGCGATGAAGGCCGGGGCGAGCACCGCCACCTCGATCGAGACCGAGCCCCGCTCGGCGGTACGGCTCACGGCGTGGTCCACCGTTCGACGGTTCCGTGGGCGGTCTGGCGCACCGGGAAGCTGACCCCGGGGACGACCGACAGGGACCGCCCGCGCACCGTGCAGGTCACCTCGGTCGCGGTGGTCTGGCAGCTCGGGGCGGGATCGTCCCAGCCGACGAGCCAGCCGCCGGCGGCCCGCAGGAACCGGGTGGCCCGGGCCTCGCCGGCCCCGGCCGGCGCCTGGTGCAGCCGCTGCGCGTTGACCGCGCTCTGCGCGGCGTTGAGCGCGGTGGAGCGGGCGACGAACCAGGCCGCGGCCTGGATCGAGGCGAAGAGCAGCAGCAGGATCAGCGGCATCACCACCGCCAGCTCGACCGGGTTGGCCCCCCGGTCGCCCCCGCCAACCGCGAGCCGCCGGGCGACGGCGGAGCGGAGCCGCCGGACGGCGGTCGGACCGGGGTGCCGGGCGACGGCCGCGCCGGTACGCCGGGTGGCGGCGACCGCCCGGCGCCCCGGTACGGAGTCTGCTCGGCGCACGGCCCGGCGTTACTTCGGGTCCTGGTGGGTGGGGATGTTGTCCATCCAGTCGTTCGCGGCGCCGAGGGCGGCGGCGGTGACCGCCATCGCGACGGCGACCAGGCCGAAGATGATCACGGCGGTGGGTACGGGGCTGTCGCCCCGCTCGCCGTCCTCGCGCAGTTCGGCCAGGCGTGTCGTCAGCGCGACGTGCAGGCGGGTGATGACGGACATGACGTGCTCCTTCTCTCGGGGGTGGGTCAGAGGCGGGCGATGAACGGGTAGACGGCGAAGCCGAGCAGCACGAAGACGAGCAGCGCCCCGGGGATGTCGAGCCGACTGGTCACTCCCTCGGCGCGGGCCAGGTTGTCGGTGCGGATCTGGTCGCGCAGCGAGTCGGCGCGGCTGCGCAGGGTCTCGTGCACCTGCGCGCCCTCGCTGCCGGAGGAGCGCATGATCGCCCCGACGTCGCCCAGTTCCGCGATGCCGATGCGCTCGGCGAGGTCGCGCAGCTCGTCCCAGGGCGAGTGCATCTGCATCTGGGCGATCCGCAGGGCCTCCGAGATGCGGTCGAAGACCCAGCCGTCGCAGACCGCCGCCGCCCGCTCCAGCGACTGCACCGGTCCGTGCGCGGCGGAGAGCTGCAAGGCGACCAGGTCGAGGTAGGTGCAGACCGCCTGGCGGAACTCGTCGCGCGCCCGGTCCGCCCGGTCCAGCACCGACCGGTGCGCGATCAGGGCGCAGAGCAGCGCCAGCCCGAGGCTGCCGAGCACGGGTACGACCACCGGCAGCCGGATGCCGACGGCGAACAGGGTGGCGCCGAGCAGCGTCGGCGCGGCGAGCCCGATCAGCGCGGAGAGCAGCATCGACAGGGCGTACTGCTCGGGGGTCCGGTCGATCAGGGCGAGCTGCCGGTGCGGTGGCCGCAGCCAGCGGGACAGCCCGGTGAGCCACTCCAGCCGCCGGTCCGCGGGCGCGGCGAACTGCCCGCCGCCCGGCGGCTGGTGCAGCCGACGCAGCGCGGGCCCGAGCGCGGGGGTGGCCGGCACCAGCTCGCGGACCACCAGGAAGGCGCCGAGCCCGACCGCCGCCCCGCCGCAGACGGCCACCGCGAGCTGCCAGTTGAGGACCAGGCTCATGCCAGCACCTCCTCCGGGTCGGGGGCGGGCAGGAAGCGCGCCGGCCGGCGGGGCTGACTCATCGACCGCACCCAGGCCAGCAGGCCGACGAAGGCCGCGCCGAGCGCCGCCATCACGAGCTGCCCGAAGGGCGTGCCGTACGGGCTGATGTACTCGGTGTTGAGCAGCCCGTACGCGACGGTGGCCAGGGTCATCCCGGTGAGGAAGCGGACCGCGAAGCGCGGCTGGGTGCGCTTCGCCTCGATCTCCCGGCGGGTGGCCACCTCGGCCGCCGCCGCCCCGGCGATCGAGCCGAGCACGTCGCCGAGGCGCTCGCCCCGGTCGGTCACGTGCAGGATCAGCGCGGCCACCACCTGGTCGCAGACCGGGTCGCCGATCTCGTCGGCGAAGGCGAGCAGCGCGGGGCGGGCCAGCCAGCCGGCCTGGAGGCGCGCGGCGAGCAGCCGTACCTCCTCCTGAATCTCCTCGGGCGCGGTGGCGACGGTGCCGATGATCGTCTGCTGGAGCCCCTGGCCGGTGGCGGAGACGTCCCGGAGCCGGCGGGTCCACTCGCCGACCGCCTCGATGCGGGCGATGGCCCGCTGCTCGGCCCTGCCGACGGAGAAGAGCCACGGGGTGCCCGGGACGGCCACGGCGACCAGCAGGCCGACCACCGGCAGGCCGGTGACCAGGAAGGCCAGCGCCCCCGCGACCAGGGCGCCCACCAGCAGGGCCTGGTGCGCCCGCTGCTCGCGCGCGGTGGCGCCCGAGCCCTTCCACAGGCGGTCCAGGCCCCGGCCCGCGCCGGGCCTGCCGGGTGGCCGGCGGGTGCCGACCAGCGCGACGACCGCCAGCAGCAGCCCCGCGACGCAGGCGGCCCCGGAGGCGACCGCGACGAGTTCGACGTTGTCCAGCACCGGCGTCACCGCCGTCCGAGCCGGGTGTGCCGGGGCCGCCGCCACGCGCCCGTGCCGGCCTCGATCCACCGGCTGAGCAGCCGGGCGTCGTAGCCGACCCGGAGGAGTTGGGCGCGCACCCGCTCGGGCAGGTGCAGGGGCACGGCCCGCCCGTCCGGCCCGGGCCCGAACACCTGGGTGGTGGTGATCCGGTTGCCGTCGCCGACCCCGATGACCTCCTCGACGTGCGAGACGAAGCGGTGCTTGCGCCCGCCGATCGCGGTCTCGTCCTCGACGGTGACGTAGACGATCAGGTCCAGCGCGTTGCCGGCCATCCGGCGGGCCTGGTCGACGGTCATCTCCCGGCCGTGCGCGAGCGCCAGCTCGATGATCCGCTCGCTCACCCCGGCGGGCGTACGCGCGTGGATGGTGCACATCGAGCCGCGGCTGGTCGTCATGGCCTGGAGCATCGGGACGATCTCCCGGGACCGGACCTCGCCGACGATGATCCGCAGCACGCCCATCCGCAGGGAGACCGGGATCAGGTCGGCGATGCTCACCTCGCCGGCCGGGCGGCCGTCCGCCCCGCGTTCGCCGTGCCCCTCCCGGGCCTCGAAGCTCATCACCGCCCGGTGCTTGAGCCGGCGGCGGGCCGGCAGCAGCTCGCGGCTCTCCTCCAGCAGCACGTACGGCTCGTCGGCCGGGATCTCGTCCATCAGCGCCCGGATGACGGTGGTCTTCCCGGCGCCCGCGAGGCCGGCCACCATGATGTTCAGCCCGGCGCGCATGGACGCGCGGAGGAAGTCGCGCACCAGCGGGTCGATCATCTCGTCCAGGTCGCCCCGGCCCCCGGCGAGGTCGTCGAGGCTCACGTCCAGCGTGTTGTGCTTGCGGATCACCGCGTACGGGCGGTGGCTGACCAGGAACACCGCGGCGAGCCGGCTGCCGTCGGGCAGTTGCAGGTCGAGGGTGGGCTTGGACGTCGACAGCGAGCGCTCGGTGGCCCCGGCCCGGCGGGCCGCCGCCTGGAGGATCTCCACCAGCTCGTCGTCGCTGTCGGCGATCGGCTCCACCCAGTCGACCCCGCCGCCGTGCCGGGTGACGCGCACCTGGTCGCAGCCGAGGATGTGCACCTCCTCGATGGTGTCGTCGACCAGCAGCGTCTGGAGGCGGCCGAGCCCGGCCAGCTCGGCGGTCACCTGGTCGAGCAGGATCCGCTCCTCGCCGGCCGCCATCGGGGTGCCGGCCCGGCGCACCGCGTCGGCGTACTCGGCCACCACCGCCACCGCGAGCCGGGCGCGCTCGGTGTCCTCCTCGTCGACGGTGAACTCCCGGCCGCGCTGCCACAGGGCGAGCCGCTCGCTGAGTTCCCGACGCAGCTCGCGGACCACCTGGAAGTCGACCCGGGGGCGCGGCGGCGGCTCCGGCCGCGGCGCGGTGACCGGCACCGGCAGCGGAACGGGGTGGTGCCGCCCGTTGGGCGGGGCGAGCGGCGGCGCGGTGGAGGTGGCGCCGGGCGGCTGGCGGCGCGGGTCGCCGGAGACCGGTTCAAACCGCATCCGGCACCCCCTGCGCCACGGGCCAGGCCAGCCGGGCGCGCCGGCGTTCCAGCAGCGCCCCGACCGGCACCTCCAGGGCCCCGGCCGCGCGCATCAGGGGCCGACCGGCCCGCACGGTGCCGCCGAGGCCGAGCACCTCGGCGGTACGCGGGTCGTGCGGCATCCGGGCGATCACCGGCAGCCGCAGCGCCTTGCTGACCTCGCCGCTGCCGTGGCCGTCGCCGACCAGCAGCAGCCGCAGGGTGCCCGGCGGCACCCGGTGCTCGGCGAAGTCCCGCTCGATCGCCTTGGCCATGGCCCGGGTGCCGGAGAGATCGGGGAGCCGGGCGCCGCTGACCAGCAGCACCACCGAGGCGGCGCGCAGGATCGGCCACGGTGGACCGACGACGTGCAGCCGCCCGCAGTCCACCACCACGTCGTACGGCGGGTCGCCGCCCTCCAGGCTGCCGAAGAAGTCGGCGAACCGCTGCCAGAGCGGGGTGACGCTGCCGGCCTGGGCGGGGTCGACGACGCCGGGCAGCAGCAGCCGCTCCCGCTTCGGCGCGTCCAGGTCGACCAGTTGCGACCAGAACGCCGACTCCAGGTTGCCGTCGCGCAACTCGCCGACCGCCAGCTCGCCGATGCCCCGGGGCCCGTCGAGCGCGCCGCCCAGGTAGCCGGCGAGGATCGACCCGCCGGCCGGGTCGCACTCGGCGAGCACCAGCCGCCGGTGCCAGGTCAGGGCGCAGGCCAGGGCGGTGGTGGTGACGCCCGGGGAGCCCTTCGCCGACACCAGCGCGACGATCGCCATCGTCAGGCCGCCTCGGTCAGTACGAGGGCGATCCGCTCCTGGCTGGACAACGCGACGACGGCCGGCACGTCCCGCACGGCGAGCGCCAGGTAGACCACCACCTCGTCGTCGTCGTCGGAGGTGACGGTGTCGATGACCGTCGCCTCGAACCGGGTGGCGGCGCCGGCCGGGCGGTCGTCGTCGCCGTCCGGCGTGCTCACCAGCAGGACCTTGTCGCCGGGGTGGAGCTTGCGGGCGGGCACCTCGGCGGGGCCCAGGCCCAGGGCGAGCTGCTGCTGGCCGGGCCCGAGCAGCGGGTCGTCGGTGAGCTGGGCCATCGTCAGCAGCGTGCCGGGGGTCAGCGACACGGCGGCCCGCTTGCCGACCACCTCGTCGAGCCGGCCGGCGGGCACCGGGGAGAGCCCCTGACCGCCGGCCACCTGCACCGGGACCAGGTCGTCGGCGCTGACCTGCCGGCCGACCTCGACCGGCCGGGCCACCGCCAGGTAGCTGCCGGTGGCGCGTACCGAGGTGACCGCGAACGCCGCCCCCAGGCCGCCGAGGGCGATCAGCAGCACGGCCAGGCCGAGCAGCCCGGGCCGCATCCGGCGCTGCCGGACCACCCTGGGCGGGGCGACCGGCGCGTCCACCGGCCCGGTTCCGTTCCGGGTCGCCACACTCATTGAGCCACCACCTGTAGTTCGTTGATTCGGACCGGGATCGTCCCCGTGGGCCGGTTGACCGGGATGACGCCGCTCTGGCCGCCGCCCTCCCAGGTCACCTTCCAGTACGTCGTGGCCCGCACCCGGTAGTCGCCGGCCTTCGGGTAGCCGCTGTGGTAGCCGCAGTCGGGGGAGCGGCGGCCGGCGCGGGGGCCGTCGGCCCGGTACGCGGTCCCCGCGTCGGAGCAGGTGACCTGGTCGCCGTTGCCCATGTCCCAGACGATCCGGTCGAACGTCGCCGTGATCTCCACGGTCAGGCCCCGCTCGGTCTCCGACGCCTGCTGGATCGGCCCGAAGTACCTGGGGTCGTCGCCGTTGCTGCCCCACATCCAGACCGGCAGCCCGACCAGGCCGGGGCCCTTGCTGCGGCGGGGGGCGACCGCGATCCGGGGCGTCGCGATGGTGATCTTCGCCAGTGCCCGCCGGGCGAGTTCCTCCGGGTCGGGCGGCGCGCCGAAGCCGGGCGGCGGGGCGTCGAGCAGGACCGGGGTCTGGGTGCCGAGGCCGCTGCCGCTGCATGAGCGCAGGTACCACTGCTTGCCCTCGGGGGCCTCGGGCTGCGGATGGGCGAGCTTGTAGTAGCACCCGTCCCCGTTGTTGAACCAGCCGAGCACGTCGTGGTAGCAAGCGACGGTGCGGCCGTTCCACTGACACTTGCCGCCGCCGCCCCCACCCCGGGCGATCCCGGCGGGGGCGGGGACGACGGCGGGATCGCCCGGGGTGCCGGGATCGTCGTCCCACACGCTGCAGTCGCTCTGCCCCGGCGGGCACTCCGCGCCGGGATCCGCCCGCCCCGCGGCGATCGCGGGCACGGCCGCCCCGAGCGCCAGCAGCAGGGCCAGGCCGGTGCCCGCGAGGGACCGGCGGGCCCTCCGCGTCAGCACGGCAGGTCCTCGTGGGCGGCGCCGGCGCTGATCAGCCAGCGGCCGTCCGGGTAGCGGGTGGCGGTGGCGGTGGCCAGGTGCCGCGTTCCGCCGGTGCCGGGTACGACCCGCTTGTCCCTGGTGTAGACGAGCCGGTAGCGGGTGGCGTCCAGGCAGTCCTGGATCTCCACGGTGGGCGGGCTCGAATCCAGGCTCACCGAGGTCACCGTGGGGTCGGAGACCAACGTGCCGGTACGCATCGCGCCGTGCTCCTTCGCCTCGTGGATGGCCAGCTGGACCCGGGTCAGCAGCGGGTCGGCGAGGAACCGGGACAGCTCCGGATGGTGGGGGTCGCCGCGCCCGCTCGCCGTGCGGGAGGCGGTGAGATACCCGGCGTACGCGGCGAGCGCCGCCTTCCTCGCCGCCTGTTCGTCGGCGGCCTGTCGGGTGGGGGCGGGCGTGTCCCCGGCGGTCGCCGCCCGGGGGGTGGTTCCGGGCTCGGCGCCACAGGCCGGGGCCGCGCCGAGCGCCGCGATGGCGAGCAGGCAGGTTGCCCCTCGGCTGAACCGCCGTCCGCGCACGTCGTGCCTCCTCGGTGGCCACCCGGGGCCGGCGTACCGGCTTCCGGGCATGCGGCGGCGCGGCCGGATGGGATTGTCCGGACCTGTCGAAACTGCCACCGCATTTACCGTTGTAAATCTCCACGGATTCGATGTCCCGCGTCGTCCCGTCGCGTGGTTGTGGGTTGCACCACACCCAAGGGGCGAGCATAGGCTGACGTTCGCCGATGCGACAGGGGCAATTCATGTGAGCACTGTGAGTGATGACGGGCGGTGGCGACGGGTGGTTTCGGCTGGTGACGGCAGGGGAGGCGGCGAGACCCGGCGGGGCGGCGGCGTGGGAAGCGCGACCCGTGGGCGCGGAGTCGACGGGGCGGTCGGTGCGTGTCCCGGACATGCCGGCTGGTCCGATCCGTCCCCCGGGTCGACGCATCGACATTCCGTCGACATGGGATTCCCGCCAATGTGGAAGCGCCATTCCCGCGCGCAATTCCACGCCTCGTGCGGAAGGGGCGCGGGCCGTTTCGCCCGTTACGGCAGGGCGTCTACGCCGCTACCCTCCGTGGTCGCCTCCGGCGCCGGCCTGCGGGCGCGACCGTGGCGCTGACCGGGCCGCCGACGGTGGCGGAGCCGACCGCGCCGAAGGCCGCCCCGCGCGGCGCGCGGCTGCTGGCCGTCCTCGCGCTCGCCCCGGCGCTCCGGCTCGCCGTGCTCCGGCACGCCGTACCGCCGGGGGTGGGGACCCGGACCGGGTGCGACGCGTGCGGTGCCCCGATCGGGCTGGCCCGGCCCTGGCCGGCGCTGGGCCCGACGGCGCGGTGCGGGCCGTGCGGGGTGCGCGTCGGCCCGCCGCCGGGCGCGGTGGAACTCGCCCTCGCGGCGGCTGTCGGGGCGCTGGCGCTGCTCGGGCCGCCCGCGACCGTGCTGGTCGCCACAGCCTGGTGGGTTGGCTGGGCCATCCCGCTGGTCTTCGTCGACGCGGCGGTGCACCGGCTGCCGGACCGGCTCACCTGGCCCGCCGCGGGCGGGACCTGGCTGCTGCTGGGCCTGGCCGCCCTCGCCGGGGCGGGCCCAACGCCCTGGCTGCGAGCCACCGCCGCGGGCGTCGCGCTGGCGCTCTTCTTCGCCGCCACCACGCTGCTGCTCGGCCGGCGCGGCTTCGGCCTCGGCGACGCGAAGCTGGCGCTCGGCGTCGGCGCGCTGCTGGGCTGGTACGGCTGGGCCGCGCTGGTCGCCGGGCTGCTGCTCGCCCTGCTGCTCTCCGGACTGGTCGGTGTCGCGCTGCTGGCCGCCCGCCGGGTCGGCTGGCGCAGCCACCTCCCCTTCGGCCCGTTCCTCGTCCTCGGCGCCCTCGCCGCCCTCCTTCTCCCCTGACCCGGGCGGGCTCCGACGTTCCCGGGGTCAGCGGCGGCCGTCCCCGCCCCGGCGGAAGACCGGGACCGCCGAGGCGGTGACGGGGCCACACCCCGCCGACGGCGACTCGCCGAGCGGGGCGGTCAGCGGCGGGACGTCGGGGTGGCCGGGTCGGGGACGGGGCGCTCGGCCTCGCGGGCGCGGCGGTGCAGCAGCCCGGCGGCGGGGCGGGCGAAGAGCGGCGTGAGCAGCGCGGCGAACAGGGCGCCGAGCAGGACGCCGGCGACCACGTCGTGGGGGTAGTGCACGCCGACGAAGACGCGGGAGAACGCGGCCAGCGCCGCCAGCGGCAGCGCCACCAGCCCGACCCGGCGGGACAGCAGCAGCGTCGCCACCGCCAGGCCGCCCGCGATCGTCGAGTGGTTGCTGGGGAACGACCAGTCGCCCGTCGGCGGGCACTCGCCGGCGACGATGGCGAACTCGGTGGCGAGCGCCCGGCAGGGGCGCTCCTGGTCCACCACCGTCTTCAACAACTCGCTGAACCCGTACGCGAGCACCACCGGCGCCGGCGACACCAGGGCGTACGCGCGGTCGCGCGGCCCGCCCCCGAGCCGGGACACGGCCGCGATCAGCCACAGCGCGCCGAGCAGCAGGATCGCGCCCTCGGTGAAGTGCTCGGCGAACCACTGCACCGGTTGCGGGGTGTCTGCCGCGAAGTCGACGATGTCCCGGTACCACTCGACACTGATTTCCGGAGCGTCCGGCCTGTCCGCATCAATCATGATTCACCTCACGCATCGTTCATACCTCGTTTAGCTCGCAGACAACCCTGGAACACCTGGAAGCTGGGCGCAGTGTGCATTGGTCGGGTGGCGACCCCGACCTTCGTCTCAGCGACCTCTCAGCCCGGTCTGCTTCGATTGGCCTGGTAAGTCGGACTTCCTTGGAGGCGCTGTGCACGACACCCCCATCGCCGATCGGCCGCCGACCGGGCAGGTCACGGGGGAGGACGAGGCCTGGCGGATCCGGCGTACGGAGGCGGACATGGACCGCCTCGCCGAGACCGAGTCGATCTTCGCGTTGGGCAACGGCTGGGTCGGCTGGCGCGGCACCCTGGACGAGGGCACGCCCTACGGGATGCCCGGCACCTACCTCAACGGCTTCCACGAGCGGCGCGAGCTCGACTACCCCGAGGACGGGTACGCCTTCCCGCAGTTCAGTGACACCGTGATCAGCGCGCCGAACGCGGCCCTGATCCGGCTCTGGGTCGACGGCGAGCCGCTGGACGTGCGCACCGGCACCCTGCGCACCCACGAGCGGGTGCTCGACCTGCGCGCCGGGGTGGTCGAGCGGCACACCGAGTGGACCTCCCCGGCCGGCCACGGCGTACGCGTCCGCAGCGTCCGGCTGGTCTCCCTGCCCCGCCGTCCCGTGGCCGCCGTCCGGTGGTCCGTCGAGCCGTTGGACGGCACGGTCGAGGTGCGGGTCTGCGCCGACCTGCTCGCCAACGAGCGGGTGCCGGAGCGCGCCGACGACCCCCGCGCCGCCTCCGTCATCACCGACCCGCTGACCGCCGAGTACCGCCACTCCGACGGGCACGACGGCGTCCTCGTCCACCGCACCGAGCACAGCGGCCAGCGGGTCGCCGTCGCCGTCGCCCACGACGTGCACGCCCCGGACGGCTTCGCCCCCGGCGTCGACTGCACCCCCGACCGGCTGCGCCTCACGCTGACCGGGACGCTGCGCGCCGGCGAGCGGCTCCAACTGACCAAGTTCGCCGCGTACGAGTGCACCCCGGTGGACGGCATGCCCCCGGAGGAGCTGGCCCGCCTGGTCGTCGCGGAGGCCGACGCGGCCCGCGCCGAGGGCTTCGAGGCCCTGCTGGCCGGCCAGCGCGCGGCGCTGGACGTCGCCTGGCAGACCGCCGACGTGCAGCTCGACGGCGACGCCGAACTCCAGCAGGCCATCCGGTTCTCGGTGTTCCACCTGCTCCAGGCGGGCCGGGCGGACGGCGACCGGACCATCCCCGCCAAGGGCCTGACCGGCAACGGCTACGACGGGCACGTGCTCTGGGACACGGAGGGCTACGTGCTGCCCGTGCTGACCTACCTCGACCCGCCACTGGCCCGCTCGGCGCTGCGCTGGCGGCACGCGCACCTGCCGCAGGCCCGCGAGCGCGCGGCGGAGCTGCGGCTGACCGGGGCGACCTTCCCGTGGCGGACCATCGGCGGGCAGGAGTGCTCCGGCTACTGGCCGGCCGGCACGGCCGGGCTGCATCTCAACGCCGACATCGCCGACGCGGTGCTGCGCTACGTCGCCGCCACGGGCGACGAGGAGTTCCTCGCCGGGCCCGGGCTGGAACTGCTGGTCGAGACGGCCCGGCTCTGGCACGGCTTCGGCCACTGGTCCGACACCGGCACCTTCCACCTGCACGGCGTGACCGGCCCCGACGAGTACAGCGCCCTGGTCGACGACAACGTCTTCACCAACCTGATGGCCCGGCGCAACCTGCGCGGCGCCGCCGACGCCGCCGAGCGGCACCCCGAGGCGGCGGCCCGGCTCGGGGTCGAGCCGGCCGAGGTGTCGGCGTGGCGGGCCGCGGCGGACGCGGTCTTCGTCCCGTACGACCGCAAGCGCGGGGTGCACCAGCAGGCGGCCGGCTTCACCGAGCAGCCGGAGTGGGACTTCGCGAACACCTCCGACGACGACTACCCGCTGCTGCTGCACTTCCCCTACCTGGAGCTGTACCGCAGGAAGGTGGTCAAGCAGGCCGACCTGGTGCTCGCCATGCAGCGCTGCCCGGGGGAGTTCACGGCCGACGAGAAGGCCCGCAACTTCGCCTACTACGAGGCGCGGACCGTCCGGGACTCGTCGCTGTCGGCCTCCCCGCAGGCCGTGCTCGCCGCCGAGGTCGGGCACCTCGACCTGGCGTACGACCTGTTCGCCGAGTCGGTGCTCCAGGACCTGGCGGACCTGGGCGACAAGACCGGCGACGGGCTGCACCTGGCGTCGCTGGCCGGGGCGTGGCTGGCCCTGGTGCAGGGCTTCGGCGGGATGCGCGACGACCGGGGGGTGCTCTCCTTCGACCCCCGGCTGCCGGCGGCGATCGACCGGCTCGCGTTCAGCCTGCGCTGGCACGGCCACCGGCTGCGGGTCACCCTGACCTCCGAGGAGGCCCGCTACGAGCTGCCGGACGCCGACCCGGAGACCGGCATCGAGGTGTGGCACCACGGCGAGCCGCTCCGGGTCACCGGGGCCGGGCCGGTGACGCGGCCGATGCCCGCGGTGCCCGACCCGGGCCCGGAGCCGCACTCCCCGCCCGGCCGCCGCCCCACCCGCCGCTCCGCCGGCGAACGCTGAGGAGGGCGGGGGCGCCTGGGTAGGGTGGCGCGGTGTCGGATCTCCAGCGGCTCGCCGCCCACCACGCCGCCGCGCTGCTGCGCTTCGAGCGGGAGAACCGGGAGTGGTTCGCGCGGTCGGTGCCGGACCGGGGCGACGCGTACTTCGCCGACTTCGCTGCGCGGCACGCGGGGCTGCTCGCCGAGCAGGAGACCGGCCGCTGCCACTTCCACGTCCTGGTCGAGCCGGACGGAGCGGTGCTGGGCCGGTTCAACCTGGTCGACGTCGCCGACGGCGAGGCCGAGCTGGGCTACCGGGTGGCCGAGCGGGCCGCCGGGCGCGGGGTGGCGACCGACGGCGTCCGCCGCGTCGTGGCACTCGCCCGCCGGGCGTACGGGCTGCGCCGGCTGACCGCCCAGACCACCATGGACAACGCGGGCTCGCGCGCGGTGCTCCGGCGCACCGGGTTCACGCCGGTCGGCGAGGTGTCACTCGACGGGCGCCCCGGGCTGCGGTTCGCCCGAGAGCTGACGGCCGACGACTGACGCGCCGGACATCCGCTGCCGGACGGTCTCCAGCGCCTCGAAGGCGTACGCCCAGTTGTGGCACTTGAAGCTGCGCAGCCCCTCGATCGCGGTGCGGCAGTCGGTGCAGCGCACCCCGGCGATCGCGTCCGGGACCTCGGTGTTGACGTACCTGCGGTCGCCGAGGATGACCGTCGCGATCATCATCCGGTCGTGCACGCCGGAGAGGGCGGAGGAGACGATGTCGTACCAGTTCACCCGGCGGCCGCACTTCGGGCAGTCCGGCTCGTCCCCGCTGACCCAGAGCGGGGCGCCGATGCTCCGCAGCGGCATGCCGAGCAGCTTCTCGATGCGCCGCACGTCCGACTCCGGGGTCGTCCACCGGTGCCTGCCGGGCAGCGAGGCGGGCGAGTCGTAGACGGCACGGAACAGGACCGGGTCGACCTCCACGGTCTCGCGCTGACTGGTCATCGGCGTGCCTCCTCCACGGTCGGCGCCCGCACCGTCGTGGCGGGTGGGGCGGATACAACCGGATCAACGACGACCGGGGGTCGGGTGTTGTGTCCGCCCGGCGCGCGGGACCGGCCGAGGGCTACGCCTCGCGGGGGCGCAGGCCGCGCAGCGCGGTGTCCACCACCTGGTCGGCGTACCCGTGGGTCAGGGGGCCGGTGCGCTGGAGCCACCGGTTGAGGACCGGACCGAAGAGCAGGTCGACGGCCACATCGAGATCGACGTCCTCGGCCAGTTGCCCCGCGCGCCGAGCGGCGCGCAGGCGCTCCTTCTTCAGCTCCCGCATGGGCCCGTCCAGCCGCGTCGCGTAGTCGGCGGCCAGGGCGGGGTCGTGGACGATCTCGGTGTGCAGGGCGCGCATCGGCTGGTCGTAGCGCGGGTCGTTCAGCTCGTCGACGATCGCCCGCAGGACCAGCTTCAGGTCGGCGGCCAGGTCGCCGGTGTCGGGCAGGGCGCCGCTCCGGCCGTCCTGCCCGCCGTCGGTCGTGAGCGCGAGGAAGGCGTCGAAGAGCAGGGCGCCCTTCGAGGGCCACCAGCGGTAGATCGTCTGCTTGCCGACGCCGGCGGCGGCGGCGATGCCTTCGATGCTGAGCTTCGCGTAGCCCACCTCGCCGACGAGGTCGAAGGCGGCGGCGAGGATGGCGCGGCGCGCCGTCTCACTGCGACGGCTGGAGTCGGGGGCGACCTTCTGCGGGGGCACGGGCCCAATCTAGCAAGGGGTGAGACGAGACGGTCCGTCTTGACAGCGCGGCGTGGTCGGGTACGGTCTCCCTCATGAACAAGACGAGACGGTCCGTCTCGACAAGGAGGTCCCATGGAAGCCCCAGCCACCGCCGTACCGCGGGTCTGGTTCGTCACCGGGGCCAGCCGCGGCCTCGGCCGGGCGTTCACCGAGGCGGCGCTCGCCGCCGGCGACCGGGTCGTCGGCGCGGCCCGGGACGTCTCGCCGCTCGACGACCTCGCCGCCCGACACCCCGGCCGCCTGCTGGCGCTGCGCCTCGACGTCACGGACCGCGCGGCGGTCTTCGACGTCGTCGCCCGCGCGGTCCGGCACTTCGGGCGGCTCGACGTCGTCGTGAACAACGCCGGCGCCCTCTTCATGGGCATGGTGGAGGAGTTCACCGAGGCCGAGGCCCGCGCCCAACTGGACCTCAACTTCTTCGGCGCGCTCTGGGTCAGCCAGGCCGTCCTGCCGCAGCTGCGCGCCCAGGGCAGCGGGCACGTCGTGCAGGTCTCCAGCATCGGCGCGCTCGGCGGCTTCCCGAGCACGGGGCTCTACAGCGCGAGCAAGTTCGCGCTGGAGGGCATGAGCGAGGCGCTGGCCGCCGAGGCCGCCCGGTTCGGCGTCAAGGTCACCATCGTCCAGCCGGGCGGCTACTGGACCGACCTCTACGCCAGCAGCAGGGCGGCCACCCCGGACCCCGCCTACGACCCGCTGCGGGAGGAGCTGGCGCGGCAGTGGGCGGAGGGGTCGGTCGACAGCGAGCCCCGGCTGGCCGCCGAGGCGCTGCTGAAGCTGGTCGCCAGCGACGACCCGCCGCTGCGGCTGCTGCTCGGCAGCATGGTCTACGACCTCGCCTTCGACATCTCGAAGCGGCGCATGGACGTCTGGGCGGGCTGGGAAGAGGTGAGCCGCGCCGCCGAGAAGGCCGTCCCGGCCCCGGGCGCCGGGCCGACCTGACCGGCCGGGCGGGCTCGGCGGGGACGTGCCGGCGACGGCCGCCGTGATGATCGCCACGCGGGTGCGAACTCTTCCGTGGCGGAAGAGTAGGGTCCGCTGGGCCGCCGTGCCGCGCGCCCCCTGTCCGCGGCAACCGGGCAACGACGCCTGGCCGACGTCGGTGGCCGTGTCCGTACGCGATGCGATGCGACCCCGACCGACCCGCGCCCCCTGTGGGTGGCGCGGTGCGCGCCCCCGCCCCCGAGTGGAAATGGCTCCATGCCGTCTGTGCTGTCCGCGGCCTCCCGTCCGCGCCTGTCCCGCCCGTCCTGGCTGTCGCCCAAGGTGTTCCGCACCGAGGTCCTCGCGGGCCTCGTGGTCGCCCTGGCGCTGATCCCGGAGGCGATCTCCTTCTCGATCCTGGCCGGGGTCGACCCGCGCGTCGGCCTGTTCGCCTCGTTCACCATGGCCGTCACCATCGCGATCTGCGGCGGACGGCCGGCGATGATCTCCGCCGCCACCGGCGCGATCGCCCTCGTGGTGGCGCCGCTGGCGAAGGAGCACGGCCTGGACCACCTGATCGCGGCGGTGATCCTCGGCGGCGCGATCCAGATCCTGCTGGCGGTGCTCGGGGTGGCGAAGCTGATGCGGTTCATCCCGCGCAGCGTGATGGTCGGCTTCGTCAACGCCCTGGCCATCCTGATCTTCGCCGCCCAGGTGCCGCACCTGCTCGGAGTGCCGTGGCTGGTGTACCCGCTCGTGGCCGTCGCGCTGGCGATCATGGTGGGGCTGCCCCGGCTCACCCGGGCCGTCCCGGCGCCGCTGGTCGCCATCGTGGTGCTGACCGTGCTCACGGTGACCACCCACCTGGCGGTGCCGACCGTGGGCGACGAGGGGGCGTTGCCGGACAGCCTGCCCACGCTCGGCCTGCCGCAGATCCCCTGGACCATGGACACCCTGACCCTGATCGCCCCGTACGCTCTGGGGATCGCGCTGGTCGGGCTCATGGAGTCGCTGATGACCGCGAAGCTGGTCGACGACATCACCGACACCCCGTCCAGCAAGACCCGGGAGTCGTGGGGACAGGGCGTGGCCAACATCGTCACCGGCTTCTTCGGCGGCATGGGCGGCTGCGCGATGATCGGCCAGACGATGATCAACGTGAAGGCGTCCGGCGCCCGTACCCGGCTGTCGACCTTCCTGGCCGGAGTCTTCCTGCTGATCCTGGTGGTCGCGCTCGGCGACGTGGTCGCGGTGATCCCGATGGCCGCCCTGGTGGCCGTGATGGTCATCGTGGCCGGGTCCACGTTCGACTGGCACTCGGTCGCCCCGGCCACGCTCAAGCGGATGCCGTACGGCGAGACGATCGTCATGCTGACCACCGTCGGCACCACCCTGGCCACCCACAACCTCGCCGTCGGCGTCGTCGCGGGCGTGCTCACCGCGATGGTGGTCTTCGCCCGCCGGGTCGCCCACCTGGTGGAGGTCACCAGCGTCCTCGACCCCGACGGGACGACCCGGATCTACTCGGTGCGCGGCGAGCTGTTCTTCGCCTCCAGCAACGACCTCGTGCACCAGTTCGACTACGCGAACGACCCCGACAGGGTGGTCGTCGACATGACGCACGCCCACGTCTGGGACGCCTCCTCCGTCGCCGCCCTCGACGCCATCACCACCAGGTACGCCGCCCGGGGCAAGACCGTGGAGATCGTCGAGCTGAACAAGCCCAGCGCCCACATCCACGGCACCCTCGCCGGCCGGCTCGGCGTCGGCCACTGATGGCCGCCGGCAGCCGTACGGAGGGCCGGCTGGTGCAGATCGGTGAGGCCGCCGAGCGGGTCGGGCTGAGCATCCGCACCATCCGGCACTACGAGGACGTCGGCCTGATCGTGCCCTCGGCCCGCAGCGACGGCGGCTTCCGCCTCTACACCGCGCCCGACCTCGACCGGCTCGCCGTGGTGAAGCGGATGAAGCCCCTCGGCTTCACCCTCGACGAGATGCGCGACCTGCTCGCCGTCCTCGACGCTCTCGAAGAGGCCGAGGGCGCCGACCGGGCCGCCCTGCTCGACCGGCTCGGCATGTTCCACGCCGCCGCCACCGCCCGCGTCGGCGCGCTGCGCGACCAGCTCGCCACGGCCGAGGGGTTCGCCGACACGCTCCGCGACCGGCTCGACCAGCACGGCGGCCCGCCCTCCTGACCGGACCCGGGGCCAGCTTCCGCGAACTGTCCGTCCTCTTCGCTCCGGTGGGAGCTGACAGCGCCACCCACGGACGGGGCTGCCCACGGGCCGTGCCGCCCACGGGCCGCGCCGACCGTGGCGGAGGCGCACTACGCTCCGGGCCACCTGGAGGAGAGGGAAGATCAATGCGTAGGACCCTGCTGCCCGTCGCGGCTCTGGCCCTGGTGGCGGCGCTGAGCGGATGCATCACCATCACCGCACCGGCGGACGACCCGGACCCGGCGGCCGCCGGGCAGCCGACGGCCAGCACCAGCGTGGTGGACGACGAGACAGCGAGCCCCGACGCGGCCCCGTCGGCCGCACCGGACACACCCGGAGCGCCTGACCCGCTGCGGGCCCTCACCTGCGAGCAGCTCAAGACCGCCGCGCTCGGTAACGGCACCGAGCGGTACAACGGCTACGCCGACCCGATTCCGCTGGTCGACGGCATGTGGTCAGGGGAGGACGGCGTCGTCGTCCACATGCAACAGCCCTGCGCCATCGGCGACCTGACCGGCGACGAGGCGGCCGACGCGCTGGTCCCGGTGCTCATGGACGGCGGCGGGACCGGCAAGTTCTGGCAGGTCGTGATGTACGGCAACATCGACGGCAAGCCGGTCTACGTCACCATGCTCGACATCGGCGACCGGACGCCGGTCGAGTCGGTCTCGATCAGCTCACGACGGGCGACGGTGGTCTACCTGACCCGCCCCGAGGACGCGTCCTCGGCGGAGGTCGCCGTCCGGCGTACGGCGGTCTACCGGCTCAGCGGCAGCCGGCTCGTCGAGGTCAGCCACACGGACACGCCGTACACGCCCTGAGGGCCATAAGCCCGTAGCGGTGCCGGTGCCGGTCCTGGTGACGTGGTTGGGCGACGCCCAATCACGTCACCACGCCTTCCTGACTCGATCCGGCCGGCGCCGGCCAGGTCCAGGTCGTCAAATGTGCAGCGGGCGGCGAGCACCCGGATGGCGTGCGTCGACACGGACAACTGTCGGCCGCGGAAAACAGTAAGCTGCGCCCCTGACGAAAGCGGGGGTCAATGAATTCGGGTGATCGGGCGCGCGCTGGAACGCTCATCGCGAGCGTGCTGGTAATGGCGGGGCTCGCCGGCTGCGTGGAACAGCCCGCTCCGCCGCCACCCCCACCACCCTCGGTGAACCCCGTGCCGTCGGCGCTGCCCGACGACCCGCAGGCTCTGATGACGACCATTCGCGGGCTGGCCGAACAGGCCGGTGTGGGTGACGACATTCGGCAGGGCGAGATCGAGACCGGCGAGGCGCGATACGAACCCTGCGACCTGCTCATCGCCGAGCCGGACCGGGCGCAGGGGGGCGGGTTGCCGCTCGACGCGGTGTGGGCCGCCAGCCTCGAGGCCAACCCCGTGTCGTCCTACGGCAACATCCAGCGCCCGACAACCATCCTGGACGTCAGGGTGGCCAAGCTGCCCGATGCCGCCGCGGCCGGTGCAGCCGCGACCGCGGTGCGCACCGCAAGGTGCCCGAGCGGCGAGTTCCGCCTCATCATCGGACAGGCCAGCGCCCGATGGGCCGCGAGCACGGTGACCATCGGCTCGACGAGGGCGAGGCTGACCACGGCGACGGCGTACCGGGTGGACCCGGAGAGCGAAGCCGGAATGGCGTACCTACCCGGCGATGCGCGACTGATCTTCGCGCACGGGTCACTGCTGATCAGCATCGAGGCGCTCACGTGGTGGCCCCGCAAGCTCAGTTCCGCTGCCGAAATCACCGCCATGGCCCAGGAGAAGGCGACGACCCTCGCGGCGGCGATCGTGCGGACCCTCCCCACGTAGGCGGGGACCGACCTGCTGCCGACGCGTCGGTGACCGAGTGCGCCGAGGCCGTTCGGGCGGTCCTTGGGCAGGTCACGTCGTTCCCCGGCGTTAGGGTGCTGCCGTGGATGATGATCGTCGTACCCTGCCGCCCCCGCTCTCCGAAGCCCACGAGGTCGACTTCGACTACCGGGAGGGGGCCGGGGTCGACTTCGAGCCGTACCCGGGCTTTCTCGATGAGCGCGAGACGGCCGACTGGTTGCAGGCGTGGACGGGCAACCGTGACCTCGACGGAGCCGAGTTCCGGATCTTCGGCCAGGACGGCAGCGGTGGTCTCGCCGCGTTCTGGCTGGTGCGCCAGGACGAGCCTCTCGAGCGGCAACCGGTGGTGTTCCTCGGGTCGGAGGGCGAGACGGCGGTCGTAGCCCAGGACCTGGGTGCCTACCTGTGGCTGCTTGCCGGCGGCTTCGGCCCCTTGGAAGCGACGATGTACCCCCGCCACATGCACGATCCCCGCCCGGACGCTCGTCTCACGGAGATCGCGGAGCGCTGGGCGCCGTCCCGCCGCGTCTCGCCTGCCGAGGCCATCACCGCGGCACGGTCGGAGTTCCCCGACTTCGCGGAGCTGGTCGGCTCGCTCTGCCGCTAGTCGGCGTGACAGGAGGGGGTGACCTCGACCGGAGGCGCGGCCACCGCCGTACAGCCGCGCCCCGATGCAGGCAGTAGGTCAGCGGGCTGTGGCGGGCTTCCTGGTGGGGTCGGCCGAGGTGGCACCGTGAGCGGGGCGGCGGGTCAGGACCTGGGGGCCGGAAGCCGTGATGGCGACCGTGTGTTCGGAGTGGGCGGTGCGGGAGCCGTCGGCGGAGCGGATCGTCCAGCCGTCGTTGTCGAACTTGATCTTGTCGGTGGAACGGCAGAACCAGGGCTCGATGGCGATGGTGAGGCCGGGGTCGAGTCTCAGGCCGCGGCGGGGGCGGCCGTCGTTGGCGACGTGCGGGGCCTCGTGCATGGTGCGGCCGATGCCGTGGCCGCCGAACTCGCCGTTGACGCCGTAGCCGTAGGAGCGGGCGACCCCGCCGATCGCGGCGGAGACGTCGCCGAGGCGGCCGCCGGGCTGGGCGGCGGCGATGCCGGCCTCCAGCGCGGCCTCGGTGGCCTCGATCAGCTTGAGGTCGGCCGGGTCGGGAGTGCCGACGATGACGGAGAGCGCGGAGTCGGCGACCCAGCCGTCGATGCCGAGCGCCATGTCGATGCTGAGCAGGTCACCGTCGCGCAGAACGTAGTCGTGCGGCAGGCCGTGCAGCACCGCGTCGTTGACCGACAGGCACAGCACGTTGCGGAACGGGCCGCGCCCGAACGAGGGGGCGTAGTCCCAGTAGCAGGATTCGGCACCGCGTTCCTTGATCCGGCGGCGGGCGTGATGTTCGAGGTCCATGAGGTTGACGCCGACTGCGGCGACATCGCTCAGCTCGGCGAGCAGTTCGCCGACGAACTGGCCGGTCACCGCCATCCGGCCGATCTCCTCGGCGGACTTGAGTTCGATCACGACAGCCTCCCTCTCCGTTGTGCGGTATTTTTATACCACGCCAGGTCGGCGCTGCCTCGGAGGGATATCCTGCTGGCATGGTTCGCCAACCGCTCACCGCCGAACAGATCGCAGCGGGCCAGCGCCTCGGAGTGGCCCTCCGGGCCGCGCGGGCCGGCCGCAGCCTCGTCGAGGTGGCCCTGGCGGCCGGCATCTCCCCCGAGACGCTGCGCAAGATCGAGGCGGGCCGCCTCCCCGCGCCGGCGTTCGGCACCGTGGTCTGCCTCAGCCAGGCCCTCGACGTTCCCCTCAGCGACCTGGCCGACGTCTGGCTGGCGGACATGCCCATCCGTCAGGCGTCCCGGAGACCCGCCGCCCAGGTGCTGTAGTAGAAGCTCCGTTCAGGCGGCGAAGCCAGGTTGTGCCTGGTGGTCTTTCTCGTGGGATCCGCAGCTCAGGGGAGGCAGATGGTGGGCCGCCAGGGACTCGAACCCTGAACCTATGGATTAAAAGTCCACAGCTCTGCCATTGAGCTAGCGGCCCGCGCGCTCAGGTTACCGGAAGGCTGCCGCTTCCGACTCTCGGCTTTCCTGCCGTCGTCGATGCGAGCAGGTCAGGGGCGGCCAGCGACGCCGCCGGAGGCGCCGGCCTGTCCGGGTGGACACCTTTGGGCGTACGGAAGAGGGTCAGGCCCGCCCGGCGGTGCGGGCGACGAACGCGCGCCAGGCGGTGGGGGCGAAGGTCAGGGCGGGGCCGGTCGGGTCCTTCGAGTCGCGGACGGCGACCATGCCGGGCAGGTTGTCGGCCACCTCGAGGCAGTTCCCGCCGCTCGCGCCGCTACGGGTGGACTTTCGCCACTGAGCGCTACTGAGGTCCATGGAGGCTCTCTACTTCCTTGAGCAGGTCGATGGACTGCCGGCGGGGCAGAGCCTCGTTCCGCACGCTCTCCCACCTGGCTTGAAGCGCAGCCACGTCGTCGTCCTTGTCCACCACGACACCGGCAAGCTGGTTCTCAAGGTGCCCGACCCACACCCCGTCGCGGGAGCGGGCGAGGGCGAACGGCCCCGACAGGCCGACGTGCAGGCCGCTCCTCGCCGGGATGACGTGCACGTGTACGTGCGGCAGTTCGGCGCGGGCGATCAGATGGGCGATCTGTTGCGCCATGACGCCGCCGATGTCGTCGCCGGAGCGGCGTAGGGCTGCTTCGTCGAGTACGGCGACGAACTGCGTTGGTCGGTCGTCCGTCAGGATCCTCTGCCGCTCCATCCGAGCCGAGACGCGCTGTTCCACCTCGTCACTGGTGAGGACGTCGACGGAGCGCAGCACGGTGCGGGCGTAGTTCTCCGTTTGCAGTAGACCCGGGATCAGGTTCGGCTCGAAGTAGCGGAGCTGGGTGGCGGCGCGCTCGGCGTCGAGCCACGGCAGGAACCAGGACGGGGCGCCGACGCTGGCGACGAGCCGTTCGAAGAGCCCGCCGGTTCTGAGCGCCCGGTCGGCTCCCTTGATGAAGTCCATCGTCAGTGCCCGGGTGCCGCCCTCGACGGCGCTGACGTGCGACGCGCTGAATCCCGCACCCCGGCCGAAGGTCTCCTGCGTCATGCCGGCACCGCCCCGGGCTCTGCGGATCTCGCCCACGATGAAGGCGGCGAGCGGGCTCGGCACGTCGGCCATTCAGGACCTCCCAATTTGAAGATCGACTACCCGCGGCGCCACCCGTCGGGCGAGGGCTCGGCCAGCCCGGCCCGAACGCGTTCCATGGCTTCCGAGAGTAGTCGCCCGCGCAGCAGAGTGTCACCAGCGTGGGCCGCTCGTGGAGCGTTGGCCGGGGGCGGTCTCGCGGGGGCCGCCCCGGGCGGGCCGCCGAGCGCCCGCAGCGCCGCGGCCAGGGCCTCGGTCTCCCCGTCGTCGGCGCCGGCCGCCGGTGCGGCGTAGCCGTCGCCGACCGGCCGGCACCCCGTGTCGACGGTCAGCCGGACGAGGCCGTCCGCCTCGACCTCGCCGGAGACGGTGACGAACTCGCCCGCGTCGGCGCGCAGCCGGGGGCCGTCCTCCGACGTCACCCGGACGCCGGCCCGCCAGCTCTCGGGGAGCCGGTCGGCGACCCGCTGCAGCAGCGACCGCTCCAGGCCCACGGGGACGAACACGTCCACCCCGCGGATCAGGGTGGCACCGTCGGCGAACGGGGTGACCCGGCAGCCCCGCTCGACCTCGGGCGGGGTCAGCACGGCCGTGTCGCCGGCCGCCGCGACCAGTGCGCCGGCCGCGCGGTCGACGACGGGGCCGGCCTCGGTCAGGCTGCGCTGCTCGCGGACGGTCGGCGGGTCGTCCCGCACCGAGACCCAGGTCAGCGCCGCCAGCAGCGCCGCCCACGCCACCGTGGCGGCGAGCAGCCAACGCCACCACCGCCGGGAGGGTGTCGGCTGGCCGGGACCCGTGGGCGGGGCCTGCCCCGCCGCTTGCACGCCGTTCACGGGGGCCATGGTGTCACGCCGGTCAGCCGCGCCCGGAGACGGTCGTGGGCCGCCACCTGCGAAGGGGACGGGCCACGGGCCGATCAGAGCGTGGGGGTCAGGAGGCGACCGTGACGGCGACCTCGTTGATGCCCCGGGCGGCGGTCACGGCGGTGTCGCCGTTGCCGTGCCGGGAGAGCGCCCGCAGGGTCCAGGAACCCGGCGCGGCGAAGAACCGGAACTGGCCGGCCGGCGAGGTCACCACCTCGGCGGTGAACTCACCGGTCGAGTCGAGCAGCCGGACGTACGCGCCCGGGACGGCCTCGCCCGCGTCGGACCGGACGACGCCGGTGATCACGGTTTCCTTCTCCAGGTCCAGGCTCGCGGGCAGCGGGGCGGCCTGGTCGGGAGCGGCGCAGCTGGCAGCGGTGGTTGCGGTCATGACTCAGGCCTCCCCGGGCTCGTCGCCGAGCGCGACCGGCACGCCGACCAGCGAGCCGTACTCGGTCCAGGATCCGTCGTAGTTCTTCACGTTGCGGTGGCCGAGCAGCTCCTGCAGCACGAACCAGGAGTGCGAGGAACGCTCGCCGATCCGGCAGTACGCGATGGTCTCGCGGCTGTCGTCCAGCCCGGCGTCGGCGTAGATCTTGCGCAGCTCGTCGTCGGACTTGAAGGTGCCGTCCTCGTTGGCCGCCTTGGACCACGGCACGCTGATCGCCGTGGGGATGTGCCCGGCCCGCTGCGCCTGCTCCTGCGGCAGGTGGGCGGGGGCGAGCAGCCGGCCGGCGAACTCGTCGGGGCTGCGCACGTCCACCAGGTTCTTGGTGCCGATGGCGGCCACGACCTCGTCGCGGAAGGCCCGGATCGAGGTGTCCGGCTCCTGCGCCACGTACTGGGTCGCGGGGCGGGTCACCGCGTCGGTGACCAGCGGACGGGCGTCGAGCTCCCACTTCTTGCGACCGCCGTCGAGCAGCTTCACGTCGCGGTGGCCGTAGAGCTTGAAGTACCAGTACGCGTACGCGGCGAACCAGTTGTTGTTGCCGCCGTAGAGGATCACGGTGTCGTCGTTGCTGATGCCCCGCTCGGAGAGCAGGGCCTCGAACTGGCTCTTGTTGACGAAGTCCCGGCGCACCTGGTCCTGGAGGTCGGTCTTCCAGTCCAGCTTGATCGCGCCGGCGATGTGGCCGGTGTCGTAGGCCGAGGTGTCCTCGTCGACCTCGACGAAGACGACGCCCGGGGCGTCGAGGTTCTTCTCGGCCCATTCGGCCGAGACGAGTGCGGTGTCGCGACTCATCAGATCACTCCCTGGTGAGGATGGATGGTGAACCAGCACGAGGGCATCGAAAGTCGTGACGATCGCACCACGCGCGGGATCCACCGTATGGACGGATCACGGGTTCGTGCGACGGCGCCGCTGCCGGGCGTTGAAAGAGAGCACGGGAGAAGAAAGAGCCCCTGCGTGCCGATGGCCGCTAGGCGGCCGAGGACAGCCCCGCCGTCAGATGACGGGGCGACACAGGCAGGTGGCCACGCGGCACAGGTCGACCGCGCGCCGTTTGGTGAGGAGCGTCCCCATGAGCAGGGAGCCTACCAGCCGGGCCCGGGGACACCACCGGGCCGACCAGCATCCGGGACGCCCCGAACCGGCGGCGGATCAACCGGCGGTGGAGTTGATCGGCACGTTCCTGGCGTCGGCGGTGACGGCCAGCCCCTCGGGCAGCGGCCGGACCTCCCGGACGGCGAGCTGGAACGGCAGCTCGGGCAGGGGCACGTCGATGGAGATGCTGCGGGCGTAGTTGCTCAACAGCGTCCGGGCCAGCGGCAGGTTCGGCAGGCCGTCGGCGTTCAGGTCGTTGAAACGCAGCGACACCTGCCCCTCCTTGCCGACCGCGATGTCGGCCGTGCCGGTCACGGTGAGCCGCTGGCCGAGGATGTCGACCGGGGCGGTGACGGCCAGCCGGCCGTTCTGCTCGCCGAGGGTCAGCCCCGGCCGGTCGAGCAGCTTCGCGAGGCTGTCGTAGCTGATGGTGCCCGTGCCGTCGACCGTCTCGGCGACCACGTCGCCCTGCCCCGAACGGATGGTGTCGAGCGAGGCGCGCACGTTGCGGGCGTCCACGTCGAGCTTCGGCAGCGCGACCGCGTCGCCCCGGACCGAGCCCTGCACGTCGCGCAGCGCGATGGAGATGCGCTCGTAGCGGCCGTCGAGCACCTGGGTGAGGAACGGGACCCCGCCGACCTCCACCTCGGGCGGCGAGGACTGCGCCCCCTGCTTGGCGATCTCCTGCCGGACCTGGTCGGCGATGGCCCGCTCGGCCACCCCGACGGCGACCCGGTCGGCCACCACGATCAGGCCGCCCAGGACCAGCAGCAGCACGACGAGGGTGATGAGCACCTTTCGCCCGCGTCGCCGGGGCCGCTCCTCGTACGTGTCGTCGTGGGCCACGCCGCCTCCTGTCGTCAGTGCCGAGGGTGCCGCGAAGCGGCCCACCGGTGGTACCCGAACTCCGAAAACCTCAATCGCCGTGTCAGAGAACGAGCTTGCACATCGCGTACGCGGCCGGCGCGGCCAGGGCGAAGCCGCCGAGCGGTCCCTGCATGTGCCGGGCCACCCACATGGTCGGCGGCTCCCCCGCCATCAGCCGGCCCGCCTCGGCGTAGCCGACGGCGAGGTCGGCCAGCACGGCGGCGACCGCCGCGACAAGCCCGATGATCGCGGCCCGGGTCGGGGTGAAGGGCGTCACCAGGTAGCTGCCGAGGACGGCGCTGACGAGCGTGCCGGCCATCGCGCCGACGACCACGCCGGCCGCGCCCCGGGGCACCTGGGGGGCCAGTCGCGGCCACGGCGCCACCGCGTCGGTCAGCCGGGCGACGGTGAGCGCGACCGCGCTCGCGGTCAGGCACACCGTGATGGCCTGGGTGCCCGCCGGGATCCGGCTGAGCACGATCAGGGTGGCGAAGGCGACGACGCCGACCACGATCAGCAGGGTGCTGCCGAGCGAGTCGGTCACCCGCACCCGGTCGACCCGCCGGACGAGCTGGCCGAGCACCCCGAGGGCGAAACCGCCCGCCGCGACGTAGCCCAGCGGCGCCAGGCCGGCGACGTCCGCCTGCACGGCGGCGGTGTCGGCCGCCGCGGCGGCGCCCACGCTGACCAGGGCGACCAGCAGCAGCGCGGGCGGCCGCATGGCCATCGTCCAGGCCAGCACGAAGAGCAGCTGTACGCCGAAGATGATGAACGCGAAGGGCAGCCGGTGACCCGGGCCGGAGGTCTGCGCCCCGAGCACCAGGCCCACCCCGAGCAGGACGGCGAACCCGGCGACGGTCAGCGCGAGCGGGCGGCGCACCTCGACCGGCTCGATCGGCTCCTCGTCCGGCTCGTCGTCCGGCTCGTCGTCGGGCCGGCGGGCCGGCTCGCCGGGCCGGCGGGCGCGGCGCGGCCCGCTGCGCTCCCGGCGCTCGCCGTCGTCGTCGGGGGCCGGCCCGGTGCGCGGCGCCGGCGGCTGGCCACGGGAGGGGCCGGAGGGCCCGGGGCGGGGCCCGTCGGGCCACTGGTCGCGGCCGGTCTCGGGCGAGCTGGAGGGAAACACGCCCCGATCGTGCCAGACCGGCCAGCCGGCGCGCGGGTCACGGTTTCGGCAACGTTAAAACCTGGGGCACGATCACGGGCAAGCCGGGCAAACGGGAAAGGACGCGGAGGTGCGACCGGGGCGATCGGTTACGCTCGACCCGTTACCCGCCCCGTCAGCGACGCCGGGACCCACGCAAGTTCATCAGCGTCACGCCCCGCCGCGGAGTGCGCTGGTCGCGCGCGGCCGACGGCCGCCGGGACGGAGGTGATCGTGGAGATCCTGCTGCTGGTGACCGCGCGCGCAGGCGAACCATCCGCAGTGCTGCCGGCGCTCGACCTGCTGCCGCACTCGGTCCGCACCGCGCCCCGCGACGTCCGCACGCTGGTCGCCGGCCCCAGTCCGGACGCGGTGCTGGTCGACGCCCGCTCCGAGCTGAGCGAGGCCCGGGCGACCTGCCGGATGCTGCACGCCACCGGGCTCGGGGTGCCGCTGGTCGCGGTCGTCACCGAGGCCGGCCTCATCGCGCTCAACGCCGACTGGGGCGTCGACGACGTCATCCTCGCCACGGCCGGCCCGGCCGAGGTGGAGGCCCGGCTGCGCCTCGCCGTCGGGCGGCTGAGCAACGCCACCGCCGGGGCGGGCGGCTCGATCCGCGCCGGCGAGCTGACGATCGACCCGGACACCTACGCCGCGAAACTCAAGGGCCGGCCGCTCGACCTCACCTACAAGGAGTTCGAGCTGCTGAAGTTCCTGGCGCAGCACCCGGGCCGGGTGTTCACCCGGGACCAGCTCCTGCGCGAGGTGTGGGGCTACGACTACTTCGGCGGCACCCGCACCGTCGACGTGCACGTCCGGCGGCTGCGCGCCAAGCTCGGCTCCGAGTACGAGTCGATGATCGGCACCGTGCGGCAGGTGGGCTACAAGTTCGTCGTGCCTCCGTCGCGGTCCCTGCCGGAGACCGAGCACGCACCCCTGCCGGTCTGACTTTCCGGCTCCCTCGGGGACTATCCGCATATGCCCTTTTTGTGCATCTCGTCGGTTCTATTCTGACTGCCGGGTTTGCAAGCAAAAGGGGGCGGCAGAGTGCGTATCGACCACGGGGGCGGCGGATCGGCACGGACGGGCCCACTGGTCCGGGACCTCTCGGCGGCGCGCACCGTCGGTCTCGTCGCGCTGGTGGTGACAGGGTTGCTCGGCTCCGCCTACGCCCTCGGCCGCAGCCTGGTCCCCGACCCGCCGACCCGGTCGAGCGTGACCACCAGCGCCACCGGCCCGCACTACGCCGACCAGCCGCCGGCGGAGGACACTCCCCACCGCACGCCGGAGGGTGAACCGAGCAGCAGCCCGGCGGAGGCCGGGCAGGACGGCGGCCCCAGCCCCGACGGCACGCCGCCGCCGGGCCCGGCGGACGGGCCGTCGCCGGGGACGGCGGACGGGCCGTACGGCACGCAGACCACGAGCGGCACCTCGCTGGTCGCGCTGACCTTCGACGACGGGCCGGACCCCCAGTACACGCCGCAGGTGCTCGCCCTGCTCCGCGAGCACCGGGTGCGAGCCACCTTCTGCGTGGTCGGCGAGAACGCGCAGCGCCACCCGGACCTGATCCGAGCCATCGCGGCCGACGGGCACACCCTGTGCAATCACAGCTGGAACCACGACGTCAACCTCGGCCGGCGGTCGCCGGCCGTCATCCGAACGGACCTGCTGCGCACCAGCGAGGCGATCCGGGCGGCGGTGCCCGACGCGCCGATCGCGTACTACCGGCAGCCCGGCGGCGCCTGGACCGCGCAGGTGGTGTCGGTGGCCCAGGAGCTCGGCATGACGCCGCTGCACTGGACGGTCGACCCGGCGGACTGGGACACGCCGGGCGCCGGCCGGATCGCGGCGACGGTCGTCGAGGGCGTCGTACCCGGCTCCGTCGTGCTGCTGCACGACGCCGGCGGTGACCGACAGGGCACGGTGGACGCGTTGCACCGCATCCTGCCGGACCTGACCAGGCGGTTCGAGGTGGAGGCCCTGCCCCACGGGGCGACGTGAGCCGTGCGGGCGGACGTTCGTCCACAGGCGACCCGGCGGCGTGACGACCGCCGCACCGCCCGGCGACCGGCCGGAGGCCGGCGGCGCCGAGGAAAGACCAGACTACGGTGACGTCATGAGCAACCCCGATGCGAGCAGCGGCCGGGTGACCCGCGCCGACCGCCTCAGCCCCACGGAGATCGCCGACGTGACGGCCCTCGCCCGCGCCGCCGGCGACGCGGACGGGGCGGACCCGTTCGACGAGCACGTCCTGCTCCGGCTCCGCGACCCCGACGCGCCCGCGGTGCACCTGACCGCCCGGGCGGACGACGGCACACTGACCGGGTACGCGCACCTGGACACCGCCGACGCGGCCACGGGGGTCGGGGTGGAGCTGGTGGTGCACCCGGCGTACCGGCGACGCGGGACGGGGCGGGCGCTGGCCCGGGGCGTCCTGGCGGCGGCCGACGGCCCGCTGCGGGTCTGGGCGCACGGCGACCACCCCTCGGCCGCCGCGCTCGCCGTCGACCTGGGCCTACGCCGGGCCCGGGTGCTCTGGCAGCTGCGCCGGCCGCTGACCGACCTGATCGCCGAACACCCGTTGCCGGACGGGGTGACGCTGCGCGCGTTCCGGCCCGGCGCCGACGACGAGGAGTGGCTGGCGGTCAACGCGCGGGCCTTCGCCGAGCACCCGGAACAGGGCCGCTGGACCGCCGCCGACCTGCGGGTACGCCTCGCCGAGCCGTGGTTCGACCCGGAGGGTTTCCTGCTCGCCGTCGACGGGTCCACCGGGCGGCTGCTCGGCTTCCACTGGACGAAGGTCCACGAGCGGGCCGGCTCGGCCCGGATCGGCGAGGTCTACGTCCTCGGCGTGGACCCGTCGGCCCACCGCGGCGGGCTGGGCCGGGCGCTGACCGCAGCCGGGCTGGCGTACCTGCGGGACCGGCGGGAGCTGGACCGGGTCATGCTCTACGTCGACGAGTCGAACACCGCCGCGGTGGCGCTCTACGAGCGGCTCGGCTTCGCCCCCTGGTCGGCGCACGTCAACTACCAGTCGGCCTGACGCCGACGCGGGCCCGGGCCGCGGCGGCCCGGGCCCGCGCGTGCCGCCCCGGCACGGTCACCGCCGGATGACGGCGACGCATCCGGGAGATGACGTCCTACCGGGAAAATCCCCATACTTCCGACAGGGGCGCCCGGGTTCACTTAACGGACAACTCACCCTCAGCGAGCGGTCATCTGCGCTGCCGCACCTGTTCACCCCCCGTTCACTTCCGACCGGCGAACCGGCTACCTGGCGCTCCTAACTTTTGGATCAGCCGGTCAGCGCCGGCACCCCGGGCCCCAATCCGGGTGCGAAGTCAGACGTGAAGGGAAACCCCTCAGGTGAAGCTCCAGCGGCACGGCACTCTCGCCTGCCTCGCTCTTACCGCGACGCTCGCTCTCAGCGCATGCGGCTCGGACAACAACGAGCCCGCGAGCAGCGCCTCCGCCTCCGGGTCGGCCGCCGCCGCCGACTGCGCCACCGGCACGCTGAACGCCCAGGGCTCGTCGGCGCAGAAGAACGCGATGGATGAGTGGATCAAGGCGTACCAGCAGAAGTGCTCCGGCGCCAAGATCAACTATGAGCCCTCCGGCTCGGGCGCCGGCATCCAGGCCTTCATCGCCGGCACCGCCGACTTCGCCGGCTCGGACTCCGCCCTCAAGGAGGAGGAGCAGCCGCAGGCCAACGCCAAGTGCGTCGGCGGCGCCGCGATCAACCTGCCGATGGTGATCGGCCCGGTGGCCATCGCCTACAACGTCAGCGGCGTGGACAACCTCCAGCTCAAGCCGGCCACCCTGGCGAAGATCTTCGCCGGCAAGGTGACCAGGTGGGACGACCCGGCGATCAAGGCCGACAACCCGGACGCCAAGCTGCCGTCGACCGCCATCAACGCGGTGCACCGCTCGGACTCCTCCGGCACCACCGACAACTTCACCGACTTCCTCACCAAGACCGCCGCGTCCGACTGGACCTTCGGCAAGGCCAAGGAGTGGAAGGCCCCGGGCGGCACCGGCGCGGCGAAGTCCGACGGCGTGGCCAGCGCGATCAAGGGCCAGGACGGCACCATCGGCTACGTCGAGTGGTCGTACGCCGAGAACGGCGGCCTGAAGACCGCGAAGGTCGGCAACGGCGCGGGTGAGTTCGCCGAGCTGACCGCCGAGTCGGCCGGCAAGACCATCGCCGGCGCCGAGGTGGTCGGCCAGGGCGACGACCTGAAGATGAAGATCGACTACAACACCAAGGAGGCCGGGGCCTACCCGATCGTCCTGGTGACCTACGAGATCGTCTGCACCAAGGGCCTCGCCGCCGACAAGCTCCCACTGGTCAAGGGCTTCCTCGCCCACGCCGCCAGCACCGAGGGCCAGGCCGACCTGACGGAGCTGGGCTACGCCCCGCTGCCCGACTCGGTCCGCACCAAGGTCGAGGCCGCGGTCAAGAACCTCGCCTGAGCCGTCCGCATCGACACCGTCACCACCACCTCAACGCGAAGCGAGCGAGCAGATGGGTGAAACCCCTCACCGCTCGGCCCACGCCGGCACCGGCGGGACGCGCGTGACCGAAGGTCACGACCGGCCCGCCGGTGCCTCGGCGCGTCTGGCCGAGGCACCAGTCAGCACCCGTACCCCGGGCGGGGCCGGCTTGGGCGGCGGCGGCGCGCTGCCCCGGGCCCGGGCGTTCGGCGCCGAACGGGCCTTCCGCGCCCTCACCCTCGCCGCCGGCACCGCCGTCCTGGTCGTCATCGCGGCGATCGCGGTCTTCCTGGTCGCCAAGGCGGTGCCGGCGCTACGGGCCAACACCGAGAGCTTCTGGACCTTCGAGGGCTGGTTCCCGAACGACGCGGAGCCGAAGTTCGGCATCGGGGCGCTCGCCTTCGGCACCGTGCTCAGCTCCGCGCTGGCCCTGCTCATCGCGGTGCCGGTGGCCCTGGGCATCGCCCTCTACCTGTCCCACTACGCGCCGCGCCGGCTCGGCACCACGCTGGGCTTCCTGATCGACCTGCTGGCCGCGGTGCCGAGCGTGGTCTTCGGTCTCTGGGGTCGCGACGTCTTCATCAACCCGGTGCGGGACTTCTCCGCCTGGCTGAACACGTACTTCGGCTGGATCCCGATCTTCGGCGGCGACGGTCCGTTCGGGAAGTCCATCATGCTGGGCGCGCTGGTCCTGGCGATCATGGTGCTGCCGATCATCACCTCGCTCTCCCGCGAGGTGTTCCTGCAGACCCCGACCGCCAACGAGGAGGCCGCCCTCGCCCTCGGCGCCACCCGCTGGGAGATGATCCGCACCGCGGTGCTGCCGTACGGCCGCCCCGGCATCGTCGCCGCCGTGATGCTCGGCCTGGGCCGGGCGCTCGGCGAGACCATCGCCCTGGCGATGACCCTCGGCATCACCTTCGGCATCTCGTTCAACCTCATCGAGAGCGGCGGCAACACCATCGCCGCCAACATCGCCAACACGTTCGGCGAGGCGAACGACACGGGTCGGGGCGCGCTGATCGCCTCGGGTCTCGTGCTCTTCGCCATCACGCTGATCGTCAACATCACGGCGCGGGCGATCATCCACCGCCGCCGGGAGTTCACGGAGTCGGCCGCATGAGCGAGCACCAGCGAGCGAATCATCGTCACAGTGCCTCGGTGCCTCATGGCGCCACGCAGCGGAGCGGAGTGGCGGCATGAGCACCACCGTCACCTCGCACCGCACCCGCCCGCCGGCCCAGCCGCCCACGCTGCGGGCCCGGCGCCTGCCGAAGTACGCCGCGCCGGCCATCGCGGCAGCCGCCCTGCTGGTCGCCGCCGCCTTCGTGTACGGCACCGACACCGGCGGCCCCGTGCTGGTCGTGGTCCTCGGCGCGCTGCTCTACCTGGCCGGCCTGTTCGCCGCCGCGAACCGCGTCGAGGGGCGGCGGTCCGCCCGCAACCGCACCTGGAGCGCGCTGATCCACTCCGCGTTCGTGCTGGCCGTCCTGCCGCTGGCGTCGGTGGTCTGGACCCTGGTCAGCAAGGGCGCGGAACGCCTGGACGCCGACTTCTTCCTCACCTCGATGAACAACATCGGCGCGCGGGACCCGAACGGCGGCGCGTACCACGCGATCGTCGGCACGCTCCAGCAGGTCGGCATCGCCGCCCTGATCACCGTCCCGCTCGGCATCCTCTGCGCGATCTACATCGTCGAGTACGGCCGGGGTCGGTTCGCCCTCACGATCCGGTTCTTCGTGGACGTGATGACGGGCATCCCGTCGATCGTCGCCGGCCTGTTCGTGCTCGCGTTCTGGGTGCTGATCGTCTCGCCGTGGTTCAACGACGGGCGGCCCAGCTTCTCCGGCTTCGCCGCCGCGCTCGCGCTGAGCGTGCTGATGCTGCCCACCGTGGTCCGCTCCACCGAGGAGATGCTGCGTCTCGTCCCGGCGCCGCTGCGCGAGGGGGCGTACGCCCTCGGCGTGCCGAAGTGGAAGACCATCCTGCGGGTCGTGCTGCCGACCGCCCTGCCGGGCATCGTCACCGGCGTCATGCTCGCCATCGCCCGCGCGGCCGGAGAGACCGCCCCGGTGCTGCTCGTCGCCGGCGGCGGCGCGGCGATCAACTTCAACCCGTTCGAGAACAACCAGTCGTCGCTGGCCCTCTTCGTCTACCAGCAGGCCGGTGACGCGTCGAGGTACGCGCCGGCGCGGGCGTGGACCGCGGCACTCACCCTGGTCGCCCTCGTGCTGATCCTGACCGTCGCGGCGAAGCTGCTGGCCCGTCGCAACCGGCTCGGCCGATGAACCCCGGAGGTACCACCACCATGGCCAAGCGCATCGAAGCCTCGAACGTCACCGCCTACTACGGCGCCTTCAAGGCGATCGAGAACATCAACCTGACGGTCGAGCCGAAGACGGTGACCGCCCTGATCGGCCCGTCCGGCTGCGGCAAGTCCACCTTCCTGCGGTCGATCAACCGGATGCACGAGGTGCTCCCCGGCGCCCGGGTCGAGGGCAGCCTCACCATCGACGACCAGGACATCTACGACCGCGACGTGGACGTCACCGCCGTCCGGCGCATGATCGGCATGGTCTTCCAGCGGCCGAACCCGTTCCCCACCATGAGCATCTTCGAGAACGTGGTGGCCGGGCTGCGGCTCAACGGCGTCCGGAAGAAGTCGATCCTGGACGAGGCGGCCGAGCGGGCGCTGCGCTCGGCCAACCTCTGGGACGAGGTGAAGGACCGGCTCGGCAAGCCCGGCGCCGGCCTCTCCGGCGGTCAGCAGCAGCGGCTCTGCATCGCCCGGACCATCGCCGTCGAGCCGCAGGTGGTGCTGATGGACGAGCCCTGCTCGGCGCTCGACCCGATCTCCACGCTGGCCATCGAGGACCTGATGTTCCAGCTCAAGGACAAGTTCACCATCATCATCGTCACGCACAACATGCAGCAGGCCGCCCGCGTCTCGGACCGGACCGCCTTCTTCTCGATCGAGAAGACCGGCGACCCGGGCCGCCTCATCGAGTACGACAACACGCAGAAGATCTTCAGCAACCCCGGCGTGAAGAAGACCGAGGACTACATCACCGGCCGCTTCGGCTGAGCGGCGAGGCAGCGGCCCCTTCCCGCTCTCCTGGGAAGGGGCCCTTCCGTTCCCGGGCCCACGCCGTGGCAAGCCCGGCAGCGCCCCGGGATCTGCTCTAGGGTCGGGGAACGCCTACGGTCGATGCGGAGGACGGGCATGTCGGAATATCCCCGGTTGCTGCAGACCGTGCTCGACAGCACGAACCCACGGGAGCTTGCCGAGTTCTACCGGCAGCTGCTCGGGCTGCGGTACCGACCCGGTGACGAACCACCGACGGACGGGACGGCCGACGCCCCGGGCTGGCTCGTGCTCAGAGACTCCGACGGAGCGGCCCGGCTCGCCTTCCAACTTGTCGATCGCCTGCCTCGGACCACCTGGCCCCGGCACGACGTTCCGATGCAGTTGCACCTCGACTTCACGGTCCCGGACGCGTCCGAGTTGGAGAGGCAGCGTGAGCGCGCGGAGGCCCTGGGCGCGGAACTCCTGCTCGACCGGTCCGACGACCCCGACGAGCCGTTGTACGTGTTCGCGGACCTGTCCGGTCACCCGTTCTGCATCTTCGTGGCCTAGCCTCGCCGACCTCCGCGCACGAAGACCACAGTCAGCCCAGCACGAACCGGGCCTCGCCGTCGTCGGGCGCGTCGAGGCGGGGCGTGACCGGGGTGGCCGCGTCCCGGGTCGCCGCCGCGCGGGCGACGCCGGCCAGGTCGCCGCCGGCCGCCACCTGGGCCAGGCTCACCAGCGTGGGCGGGAGCATGGTCAGCTCACCCGCCTCCGCCCGGGCCAGGGCGTCCGCCGGGCGGACCCACAGGGTGTGGTCGGCCTCGCCGGAGACGTCCCGGGTCCGCTGCCCCTCCGGCAGCAGGGCCACGAAGAAGTACGTGTCGAAGCGGCGCGGCTCGAACTCCGGCGTGATCCACCGGCTCCACGGCAGCAGCAGGTCCGACCGAAGGGTGAGCCCGCGCCGGGCGAGCATGTCGGCGAAGCCGCCCCGACGCTGCTCCAGCGCCACCCGGTCGGCCTCCCAGTCGTCACCGCTCACGTCGCCCACCACGGTCTGCGCGTCGGGGCCGGCCAGCAGGACGCCGGCCTCCTCGAACACCTCCCGGGCGGCGGCACAGACGACGGCCTGCGCGGCCTCGGGGGTCAGCCCCAGCCGCTCACCCCACCCGGCCGGCGTCGGGCCGGCCCAGTCCAGGTGCGCCTGCGAGTCCGAGGGGTCGACGCCGCCGCCGGGGAAGGCGTACATCCCGCCGAAGGCCATCGCGGCGACCCGACGGATCAGGTACACCTCGAAGTCGTCGCCGGCGGGGCGGAGCAGCAGCACGGTGGCCGCGACCCGGGGCACCACCGGAGTGCCGCCCTCGGCCCGGAACTTGCGGGCGTGCGCCACGAGCGCCGGGGGTGCGGGGAAGCCGTCGGCGTCGATCGTCATGGGCCGAGCCTAGTTCCCGACGGGTGGATCGCCCGCGCCGCCGTCGGGTGATCTTCGCTAGCGTGGCCGGCATGACTCGATGGGGCATCCTGGCCACCGGCAACATCGCCGCCCGTTTCGCCGAGGACCTGCGCCTGGTCCCGGGCGCCGAACTCGCGGCGGTCGGTTCGCGTACCGCCGAGAGCGCGGAGCGGTTCGCGGCCCGGCACGGCGTGCCGCGGGCGTACGCCTCCTGGGCGGAACTCGCCGCGGACGACGAGCTGGACGTCGTCTACGTCGCCACCCCGCACGCCGCGCACCACGAGGCGGCCATGGCCTGCCTCGCGGCCGGCCGGGCGGTGCTGCTGGAGAAGCCGTTCACCCTCGACCTGGCGACCAGCGTCGAGCTGGTGGAGACCGCCCGCGCGGCCGGGATCTTCCTCATGGAGGCCATGTGGATGCGGACGAACCCGCTCGTCCGCCGGCTCTGCGAGCTGGTCGCCGACGGCGCGGTCGGCACGGTGACCGGCGTCCGGGCCGACTTCGGGGTGGCCGGGCCGTTCCCGCCGGAGCACCGGATGCGGGCCCGCACCCTCGGCGGCGGCGCCCTGCTCGACCTCGGCGTCTACCCGGTCAGCCTGGCCCACCTGCTGCTCGGCGTGCCCGACCACGTCCGGGCCTGGGCCAGGCTGAGCCCGGAGGGGGTGGACGAGAACACCGGCATCGTCCTCGGCTACGACTCGGGCGCGGTCGCCACGCTGAGCTGCGGCATGGTCGGGGCGCCCCCGCTGGTCGCCTCGGTCACCGGCACCACCGGCCGGATCGACCTGCCCGAGCCGTTCTTCCGCCCCGGCTCGCTGACCCTGCGCCGGGCCGGCGCCGAGCCGGAGACGATCACCGACGAGCTGGTCGGCGGCGGCTACCAGTACGAGGCCGCCGAGGTCCAGCGCTGCCTCGCCGAGGGCCTCCTGGAGAGCCCCCTGGTCCCCCACGTCGCCACGCTGGAGGTGATGGCGCTCCTCGACTCCGTCCGCGCCCAGATCGGCGTCGACTACTCCTGACGGGCTGTGCGCGAAGGGCCCCCCGCGACGCGTCGCGGGGGGCCCTTCGTCGCGGTTCAGCTGAACAGCGGGCGGACCAGGAAGTACATCAGGGCGCCGATCGAGCCGGCGGCCGGGAAGGTGAGGATCCACGCGCCGACGATGTTGCCGGCCACGCCCCACCGGACGGCGGAGAGCCGCTTGGTGGCGCCGACGCCCATGATCGCCGAGGTGATCGTGTGGGTCGTCGAGATCGGCGCACCGAGGACCAGCGCGTTGAAGTAGAGCACCCCGCTGGCCACGGTCTCGGCGGCGAAGCCCTCCGGCGGCCGCAGGTCGATGATCTTCCGGCCCAGCGTCCGGATGATCCGCCAACCACCGGCGTACGTGCCGGCGGCCAGCACGGCGGCCGAGGTCCAGAACGCCCACTCCGGGATGAAGCTGGGGTCGTCCTGGTAGCCGCCCACGTAGAGGGCGAGCACCACGATGCCGATGGTCTTGGCGGCGTCCTGCATGCCGTGGCCGACCGACATGGCGGCGGCGGACGCGGTCTGCGCCCAGCGGAAGCCCCGGTTGAGCCGGCCCGGGTGCCCCTTCCGGAAGATCCACTGAACGGCGATCATGACGATGTAGCCGAGCAGGAAGCCGACCATCGGCGAGAGCACCATCGGGATGATCACGCTCTCCCCGATGCCGGTCCAGAGCACCGTGCCGGACGCGGCGACGGTCGAGCCGACGAGGCCGCCGATCAGCGCGTGCGACGAGGACGACGGGAGGCCGAAGTACCAGGTGACGAGGTTCCAGACGATCGCGCCGATCACGCCGGCGAAGACGATGCCGAGGCTCGCCGTGCCGGTGGGTAGTTTCACCAGGCCGCTGCCGACGGTCTTGGCCACCTCGGCGCCGAAGTGCGCGCCGATGAAGTTGCCGACCGCCGCCATGGCCAGGGCCACCCGGGGTGTGAGCGCCCGGGTGGAGATGCTGGTCGCGATCGCGTTGGCGGCGTCGTGGAAGCCGTTGGTGTAGTCGAACGCCAACGCCACCGCGATCACCGCCAGCACGGCGATGAGTTCGGGACTCACAGGATCAGGACTCCTTGACCGCGATGGTCTCGACGGTGTTGGCCACGTGCTCGAAGGCGTCGCAGGCGGCCTCCAGCTCGTCGGCGACCTCCTTCATCTTCAGCACGGTCAGCGCGTCGTACTCGCCGGAGAAGAGGCGGACCAGCAGCATCCGGTACACCTGGTCGCCGTCGTTCTCCAGCCGGTTGCACTCGATCCAGTAGTCCTCGAGGTCCTTCATCGACTTCAGGCGCGGCATCGCGTCGGCGGTCAGCTTCGCCTGCGCGTCGAGCACGTTGACCATTTCGTGCATCTCGCGGGGCAGCGAGGGCAGCTTGGTCAGGCCGTAGAGGTAGAGCAGGTTGCCGACCGCCTCGAGGTGGTCCATCACGTCGTCCAGCAGCGACCCGAGCCGGTAGATGTCCTCCCGGTCGAACGGGGTGATGAAGGTCGAGTTGATCTTCTTGTACAGCTCGTGGGTGATCTGGTCGCTGTCGTGCTCCACCTCGGTGAGCCGCTCGCTGACCGACTGCACCTCCACCCCGGGGAGGGCCAGCTCGTTGAGCAGCTCGGTGCCCTTCACCAGGTTCTGCGCGGCCCTGGTGAAGAGCTCGTAAAAGGCGCCCTCGTTCGGGCGGAAGGAAAACTTCACAGCACGGACCTCGTCGTGTCGGTGGAAGGGTGTCGGTCGCCCGGAGGGTGCCCGCCTGGGAATGCTAGAAAACGACGGAACCGGGAATTGCGCGGCCTCCCCCTGGTCAGGCCACATTCACCGGTCGTTCACCTGCCGTTCACCTACGCCCTTCTCTCGGGTCCCAGCAGCCGCTCCCGTTCGTACCGGACGTCGAAACCGGCAGGCGGATACCCGAGATCGAGGGTGTCGAACGTCTCGCGGAGCAGGTGCGCGACGGCCCAGTCGCGGTACCACTTGCGGTCCGCCGGCACCACGTACCAGGGCGCGGCGTCCGTGCCGCACCGGCTCAGGGCCTCGGCGTACGCGGCCTGGTAGTCGTCCCAGCGGGCGCGGGCGTCGACGTCCGAGGGGTCGTACTTCCAGTGCTTGCGCGGGTCGTCCAGCCGTGCCAGCAGCCGCCGGCCCTGCTCGGCGTACGAGATGTGCAGCAGCACCTTCACCAGGGTCACCCCCGCGTCAACCTGCTCCCGCTCGAAGGCGTTGATCTCGTCGTACCGGGCCTGCCAGATCGGCTCGGGCACCAGCGACTCGACGCGGGCCACGAGCACGTCCTCGTAGTGCGAGCGGTTGAAGACCCCGACGTGACCGGGCGGCGGGAGCGCCCGCCGGATCCGCCACAGGAAGTCGTGCCGCAGCTCCTCGGGGGTGGGCGGGCCGAACGAGCGGACGTGCAGCCCCAGCGGGTTCATCGCGCCGGCCACCCGCCTGATCGTGCCGTCCTTGCCGCCGCAGTCCATCGCCTGGAGGACCAGCAGCACCCGGCGCCCGGCAGCCGCGCCCGGCCCGCCCGCGCCGCCGGACGACCGGCCTGGTGGAGCTGCGCGACGAGGACGAGTTCGCCGAGCACCGCGCCCGCTTCGGCTACC
>NZ_JBPQTK010000047.1:0-41630 GCF_051386315.1 Micromonospora sp. URMC 107 | reverse complement strand
AGCCCGCCCCGCCGGCCCGCCCGGCCCCGGAGGGCGTGGTCGGCGCCCAGGACGTCCAGTCCGTGGACGGCGCGGAGCTGACCTGGCGGCTCGGCGTGGGCAGCTGCGACACCGGGATCACGCCGCTGGTGCAGGAACGCGACGACGTCGTGGTGGTGGGCGGCAGCGTGGTCACCGCCACCGGGGTGTGCAACGCGATGCTGAAGATCGAACCGGTCACCGCCACGCTGAAGGCGCCGCTGGGCGGCCGGCCTGTCCTCGACGTGCTCACCGGTGCGCCGCTGCGGCTCGCGTCGCCCTGACCGATCGGGAGCGGGCAGTGACCGGCCGGCCCGGTGGGCCTGCTGCCGGCGCACCCGTCGACGTGCTGCCCTTGGGCCCGGCGTGCCTGTCGAGCTGAGTCGTCTACGACATCAGCTCGACAGGGCGTGCGAGGTCTCCGCTGGAGGGGTGTGACCACCGAAAGGCTGTCGGTGGGCGGCGGCGGCGCCCTCGACGGCGCGGCGGGCGCCCCGGCGCCCGGCCGGAGCGCTCACAGGAGCCGGGGGACCTCCGTGCTGACCGGCACGGGCAGCACCGTCGGGCCGTCCGCGCGCAGTCCGGTGGTCAGGGCCTCGCCGAACTGCTCCGGGGTCTCCGCGACGGTGGCCGCGCAGCCGTAGCCGCGGGCGATCGCCGTGATGTCCAGCCCGGGCAGGTCCAGCCCGGGCACCCCCGGCGTGTCCTTGAAGTCGGCGAAGGCCTTCAGGATGGCGTACTGCTGGTTGACCGGCACCACCACGACCAGCGGCAGGCGCAGCCGCGCGGCGGTCCAGAGCGCCTGCACGGAGTAGTGGAACGAGCCGTCGCCGATGACCGCGACCACCGGCCGGCCACGGCCGGTGTCGCGCTGGGCGAGCGCGATGCCGACCGCCGCCGGCAGGCCGTACCCGAGACCGCCGCTGGCCATCGTGAAGTACGACCCGGGGCGGGTGCTGCGCAGCCGGCGACGCAGCGCCGGCAGGTTCGAGGGCGACTCCTGGACGAGGACGCCGTCGGCGGGCCAGTGCCGGGCCAGGGCCGCGAAGAGGGCGTCCGGGGCCAGTGGCAGCCCGTCCACCGGCGGGGGCGGGTCGGGGCGCGCCGGCGGTGCCGGCCGGTCCGCCGCCGGGAGCAGGTCGGCCAGGGCGGTCAGGGCCAGTCCGGCGTCGCCGAGCAGGCTGTCGCCCACGGGGGCCCGGGCCGCCTCGTCCGGGTCGTCGGTGACGTGCAGCAGGCGGGCCCCGGCGGGCAGGTGGTCGCCCGGCACGTGCGGGTAGTACCGGAACACCGGCGCCCCCACCACCAGCACGGTGTCGTGGCCGTCCAGCGCCTCGGAGAGCGGCCCGATCGCGAAGGGGAGCACCCCCCGGAAGTGCGGGTGGTCCTCGGGGAAGGCGGCCCGCTCCGGGGCGGGGGCCGACCAGACCGGCGCGGCGAGCCGCTCCGCCAGCGCCACGGCGGCGGGCCAGCCGTCGGCCCGGTCCACGGCCGCGCCGAGCACCAGCGCGGGCGCGCGGCTGGCGGCCAGCACGGCGGCGAACTCGCGCAGCCGGCGCGGGTCGGGAGCGAACCGGGTCGCCACCGTCCGCACCGGCGGCGGGGGATCGGCCGGCTGCGCCCAGTCGTCGAGGGGCAGCGAGAGGAAGACCGGCCCGGCGGGCGGCTGCACCGCCGTCGCGTACGCCCGCATCAGCGCCGCCGGGACGTCCTGCGCGCGGACCGGCTCGTGGCTCCACTTCACGTACGGCTGCGGCAGCTCGGTGGCCCGCCGGCTGGTCAGCCGGGGCTCGGTCAGCAGCATCTCCCGGGTCTGCTGGCCGGCGGTGACGATCAGCGGGGTGCGGTTGTGCCACGCGGTGACCAGGTTGCCCATGCCGTTGCCCGTGCCGGGGGCGGTGTGCAGGTTGACGTGTGCCGGCCGGCCGGTGACCTGCGCGTAGCCGTCCGCCATGCCCACGGCCGACGCCTCGTGCAGGGCGAGCACGTAGTGGAAGTCGTCCGGGAAGTCCCGCAGGAACGGCTCCTCGGTGGAGCCCGGGTTGCCGAAGACGGTGGTCAGGCCGAGGGCACGGAGCAGGTCGTACGTGGTGTCGCGGACCGTTGCCATCGCCCCCCAATCTATCGGGGCAGGTCGGGCGAGCCGGGCCTTTCGCCTCAGGGCAGCGCGAAGGGAAGGGTGATGCCGTCCAGCGCGCTCCCGCAGGCGCAGTCCCGCTCGGCCGGCAGCGCGGCGACGGCCTCCAGCAGCAGGCCGCGCAGCCGGTCGGTGTTCTCCCCGAAGACCCGGAACACCTCCTCCTGCGTCACCGCGCCGCCGCCCTCCACGCCCGCGTCGAGGTCGGTGACCAGGGCGATCGAGGAGTAGCAGAGGGCCAGTTCGCGGGCCAGCACCGCCTCCGGGTGGCCGGTCATGTTGACCACCGTGCCGCCGATCGAGGCGTACCACCGCGACTCGGCACGGGTGGAGAAGCGCGGGCCCTCGACCACCACCACCGTCCCGCCGTCCACCGCCGGCACGTCCCGGCCGGCCGCGGCGGCGAGCAGCGTACGGCGGCCGGCCGGGCAGTACGGGTCGGCGAAGGAGACGTGCACCGCGCCCCGGTCGTAGTAGGTCTGCGCCCGCCCGCTGGTGCGGTCGACCAGCTGGTCCGGCACCACGAACGTGCCCGGGCCGAGATCCGGCCGCAGGCCGCCCACGGCGCAGGGGGCGAGCACCTGGCGTACGCCGAGGGAGCGCAGCGCCCAGAGGTTGGCCCGGTAGGGGATCAGGTGCGGCGGGTGGCGGTGGTCCCGGCCGTGGCGGGGCAGGAACGCCACCCGCCGGCCGCCCACCTCGGCAATCGTGACGGCGTCGGACGGCCGCCCGTAGGGCGTCTCCACCTCGTGCTCGGTCGCGCCGTCCAACAGCGCGTAGAGCCCGGAGCCACCGATCACCGCGAGTTCGGCCGTGGGACCCATCAAGCCCTCCCCTCGTGTCCTCGATCAACCGACCGTCAGACCTTAGCCACCGCCCCGGGGGCAAGCTATGGTGCCAGGCATGGCGTTCACAGCGCGGATGGCACCGGTGCCCCCGGGCGTCCCGGTCGGGTCGGTCTGACCGGGTGTCCGGCATGCAGGGAGAGGGGCAGGCGATCGGCGGGCGGGCGACGGGGTCGATGACCGGACGACTGCTGGTCGCGACACCGGCGCTGAAGGATCCGAACTTCGACCGTACGGTGGTGCTGCTGGTGGCGCACGAGCCCGGCGGCGCCCTCGGCGTGGTGCTCAACCGGGCCACCGAGGTGCCGGTCGCCGACGTGCTCGGCGACTGGAGCGACCTGGCCCGTGACCCGGCGGTGCTCTTCGAGGGCGGCCCCGTGCAGCCCGACTCGGCGATCTGCCTGGCCCGGATGCGAAACCCGGTGCAGCGGCTCAAGGGATTCCACCAGGTCTCCGGGGCGGTCGGCACCCTCGACCTCTCCGTCGACCCGGGGCGGCTGCGGGAGGGCATCACCGGCATCCGGGTCTTCGCCGGCTACTCCGGCTGGGGCACGGGGCAGTTGGAGCAGGAGATCGAGGACGGCTCGTGGTTCGTGCTGGACGCGCTGCCCGGTGACGCCTTCGTCGACCGGCCGGACGACCTGTGGCCGATGGTGCTGCGCCGCCAGGGCGGCATGATGGCGGCGGTCGCGCACTTCCCGCCGGACGTGGCGCTGAACTGAGCCGCCGGCCGGTGGCCCCCGCGAGATGACCATGCGGGGGGCGCTGTGTATAGTTCTCTCGTGCCCGGGTGACCGGGACGAGGCAAGGGGCCGTGGCGCAGCTGGTAGCGCACCACACTGGCAGTGTGGGGGTCAGGGGTTCGAGTCCCCTCGGCTCCACCCTTGCGGAAAGCCCTGGTGCGGGAGTCATCCCGCACCAGGGCTTTCGACTTTTCCTGGCCCGTCCCGTGCCGCCGGTCGGCGAGGCGCGACCGGAATAGGGGCTCCTCGCGTGAATGAGGCGTTGTCGCCCCTCGGGCCTTCTGTCACGATCGCCACACTGGAGGCCTTTCCCCGCCCGGTGGCTGGGCCCGATCCCGTGCGGCCGGTGAAGGAGCCGATGGTGGACCACCCCCACGCGTTGACAGCCGAGCAACGGGACCAGTTCCGGCGCGACGGGCACCTGATCCTGCGGGGCGTGCTCCCGGCCGGGACCCTGGACGCGCTGCACGGCTCGTTCAGCCGCGTCGTCGACCACCTCGCCCGACAGTGGCAGCAGCGGGGAGGGGTCACCGAGACCTTCGCCGACCTGCCGTACGACCAGCGTTACCTGCGCCTGATCGAGTCCAGCCAGGTCCGCGTGCCGGCCGCCTGGCGGCGGATCCTGGTGGGCCGGCCGGTGTACGACCTGTGGCGCAGCCCCGAGCTGCTCGGCCCGGTGCGCAGCCTGATCGGCGACGAGGTCTACGCGCACGGCGTCTGGAACGCCCGACCGCGCGACCCCCACGGCCGCACGCAGCAGGTCGCCTGGCACCAGGACGCCTACTACTACAAGGGTTGGGACCCCTCGGTCGGGCCGCTGCTGTCGGTGTGGATCCCGCTGGTGCCCGTCGACGAGGACACCGCCTGCCTCCAGTTCGTCACCGGCTCGCACACCCGGGGCTGGATCCCCCGCGACCGCCTGCCGAACGGCGAGTACGGCACGTCTGACGCGGCCCTCGGGGACGGCCCGGTCAGCACCGCCCGGATGGAGCCCGGCGACGTGGTGATCTTCACGGACACCACGCTGCACCGCTCGACGCCCAACGTGTCGGACCGCATCCGGTGGAACATCGACATCCGGTTCGCCCCGGCGGTCGACGAGGTGATCCGCAACTCGCCGCGCGGCTACCGCTGCTTCAGCGGGGCCGACCCGGCCCGGGTCGAGTCGTTCGAGACCTGGGCCGGCCGGTACCGGTACGAGCCGGAGGACCTGCTGACGGAGCTGACCAACTTCGAGGAGGGCTACGACCTCGACGCGCTCAGGGCGTTCTCCCGGGCGTCGCCGTACGCCGACATCTACTGAGGACGGTGCGGGTCAGCCGAGGTGGCCCTCGATCTCGGCGAGTTCCTCAGCGGTGAGGTCGAGGTTGTCCAGGGTCGCGATGTTCGCCTCCAGCTGCGGCACGCTGCTCGCCCCGATGATCAGGCTGGTCATCCGGGGGTCGCGCAGCGCCCAGGCGAGCGCGAGCTGGGCCAGCGACTGGCCGCGCCGCTCGGCGACCGCGCCGAGCGCCCGGATGGTGGCCATCTTCTCCTCGTCGAGGTCGCCCTCGCTGAGGAAGACGCTGGTGCGCACCCGGGAGTCCTCGGGGATGCCGCCCAGGTAGCGGTCGGTGAGCAGGCCCTGGGCGAGCGGGCTGTACGCGATGCAGCCCGCGCCGACCCGCTCCAGCGTGTCCAGCAGGCCGTCGTGCTCCGTCCAGCGGTTGAGCATCGAGTACGACGGCTGGTTGATCAGCAGCGGCGTACCCAGGTCGCGCAGGATCGCGGCGGCCCGCTCGGTCTGCGCGGAGTCGTAGTTGGAGACGCCGACGTAGCGCGCCTTGCCGGCCCGGACGACGGCGTCGAGGGCGCCCATCGTCTCCTCCAGCGGCGTGTCCGGGTCGAAGCGGTGCGAGTAGAAGATGTCGACGTGGTCCAGCCCGAGGCGGCGCAGCGACTGGTCCAGCGAGGAGATCAGGTACTTGCGGGAGCCCCACTCGCCGTACGGGCCGGGCCACATCAGGTAACCGGCCTTGGTGGAGACGACCAGCTCGTCCCGGTACGCCCGCAGGTCGGTGGCGAGCATCCGGCCGAAGTTCTCCTCGGCGGCGCCCGGCGGCGGCCCGTAGTTGTTGGCCAGGTCGAAGTGGGTCACGCCGAGGTCGAAGGCGCGGCGGACGATGTCCCGCTGCCGCTCGTACGGCCGGTCCGGGCCGAAGTTGTGCCACAGCCCGAGCGAGATCGCGGGCAGCCGCAGCCCGCTGCGCCCGCTGCGCCGGTAGGTCATCTGGTCGTAGCGCTCATCCGCGGCGAGGTAGGTCACGGTCACCGACCCTATCCCCGCCGGTGCGGGGCGTGCGCGGCGAACGGGCCTGCGACAACGGACGCCGGGGTAGTTTCGGGACCATGCGTTTCGTCCCGCTCGACACCCCGAAGCCCCTTTCCAAGATCGGCCTCGGCACCTGGCAGTTCGGGTCCCGGGAGTGGGGCTACGGCCCCGAGTACGAGCGCCGGGCGGCCGACATCGTCCGGCGTGCCGTCGACCTCGGCATCACCGTCTTCGACACCGCCGAGCTGTACGGCTTCGGCCGCAGCGAGCGGATCCTCGGGGAGGCGCTCGGCGACGACCGGCCGAAGGTGGTGCTCGCCACCAAGATCTTCCCGATCCTGCCGGTCGCCCCGGTGGTGCAGCAGCGGGCGGTCGCCTCGGCCGCCCGGCTCGGCGTCACCCACCTCGACCTCTACCAGGTGCACCAGGCCAACCCGCTGGTCGCCGACCACACCACCATGCGCGGCATGCGCGCGTTGCAGGACGTCGGGCTGGTCGGCGAGGTCGGCGTCAGCAACTACGGCCTGCGCCGCTGGCAGGTCGCCGAGGCGGCGCTCGGCCGGCGGGTGCTGAGCAACCAGGTCCGCTACAGCATGGTCGACCGCGGGCCCGAGCACGACCTGCTGCCGTACGCCAGGCAGGCCGGCCGCGTGGTCATCGCGTACAGCCCGCTGGCCCAGGGCTTCCTGTCCGGTCGGTACGACGCGAAGAACCCGCCGAGCGGGGCGGTGCGCCGGGCCAACCCGTACTTCCTGCCGGAGAACCTGGAGCGCGGCGCGACGCTGATCGACACCCTGCGGCAGGTGGCCGACGCGCACGACGCCACCCCCAGCCAGATCGCCCTGGCCTACCTGCTGCGCCACCCGAACGTGCTGGCCATCCCCGGTGCGTCCGGCGTGGAACAGGTCGAACGCAACGCGGCGGCCGCCGACATCGACCTTGCCGACGACGAACACGCCGCGCTGGCCCGGGCGGCCAGGGAGTTCCGCCCGGTCACCGGGCTCGCGGCGGCGCCCCGCCTGCTTCGGGCCCGCACCGGAAGGTGAGCCGATGGACGACATCACCGCGCTGATCCTCGACGACCACGCCGCCTTCCGGCGGGGCTTCGCCCGCCTCGACGACGCCCGCGACGAGCACGAGCTGCTGGCGATCTGGGACGCGCTCGCCCTGCACCTCGACGTCCACGCCGAGGCGGAGGAGGCGATCCTCTACCCGCACCTGGTGCGCCACGGCGACGACGGCGAGGCCGATCGGGGTTCGTCACCCCGTCGGGCTGAACGTTCCCTCCCGCGGCGACCCTCGGCCTGCTCGCGACCCCCGACTTCTGGGACTTCTCCGAGATCGGCGCGGCCACCGCCCCGATGCTGCTCTGGCCGTTCTGGGGCGTCGCGCTCGGCGCCGCCACGTACGCGTACCACCTGCGCCGCCGGGGCGCCTGCCGGCGCTGCGGGCGGGGCTGAGCGTCCCGCCGGCGGGGGCGCCCGGTCGACGGCCCGGGCGTCCCCGCTCTCGTGAGCTAGCGTGGGTCGGGTGACTGCGCCTTCCCCGGTTACCCCGGCCCCACCGGCCGACCTGCCCCGTACGCTCGGCGAGCTGCGGGCGGCCGGCCACGCGTACCGCACGGTCAAGCAGGAACTCCGCGACAACCTGCTGGCCCGGATGCGGTCCGGCGTCGAGCGCTTTCCCGGCATCGTCGGCTACGACGACACGGTCCTGCCCGAGGTCGAGCGGGCCCTGCTCGCCGGGCACGACATGGTGCTGCTCGGCGAGCGGGGCCAGGGCAAGACCCGACTCATCCGCTCGCTCGTCGGCCTGCTCGACGAGTGGACGCCGGTGATCGCCGGCTCGGTGCTCAACGAGCATCCGCTGCACCCGCTCACTTCGGGCTCGCGGACGCTGGTCGCCGAGGCCGGCGACGACCTGCCGGTGGCGTGGCTGCACCGCTCGATGCGCTACGGCGAGAAGCTGGCCACCCCGGACACCAGCGTCGGCGACCTGATCGGCGACGTCGACCCGATCCGGATCGCCCAGGGGCGCACCCTCGGCGACCCGGAGACCATCCACTTCGGCCTCGTCCCGCGCACCAACCGGGGCATCTTCGCCGTCAACGAGCTGCCCGACCTGGCGGAGCGGATCCAGGTGGCGCTGCTCAACGTGCTGGAGGAACGGGACATCCAGGTCCGGGGCTACCAGCTGCGGCTGCCGCTGGACCTGTTCCTGGTGGCCAGCGCCAACCCGGAGGACTACACCAACCGGGGCCGGATCATCACCCCGCTGAAGGACCGCTTCGGCGCCGAGGTCCGCACCCACTACCCGGTCGACCTCGACCTGGAGCTGGAGCTGATCCGGCAGGAGGCCGACCTGGTCGCCGAGGTGCCGGAGCACGTGCTGGAGGTCCTCGCGCGGTTCGCCCGCGCGGTGCGCGAGTCGCCGTCGGTGGACCCGCGCTCCGGGGTCTCCGCCCGGTTCGCCATCGCCGCCGCCGAGACGGTCGCCGCCGCCGCGCTGCGCCGCGCCGGCCTGCTTGCGGCCGGCACGGCGCCGGCCGACGGGGTGCGCCCCGAGGCACCGGTCGCCCGGGTCGGCGACGCGGTGCCGGTGACGTCGACCTTGCGCGGCAAGGTCGAGTTCGAGAGTGGCGAGGAGGGGCGGGAGGTCGAGATCCTCGGCCACCTGCTGCGGACCGCGACCGCCGAGACGTTCCGGTCCCGGCTGGCCGGGCTGGACCTCTCCGGCTTCACCGCGCTGGTCGACGAGGACGCGGTGATCGAGACCGGGGAGCTGGTCGGCTCCGCCGAGCTGCTGCGCCAGGTGGGCACCGTCCCCGGGCTGGCCAAGGCGCTCGACCGGCTGGGGCTGGGCGACGCGCCCACCCCGGAGCAGGCCGCCGCCGGCGTGGAGTTCGTCCTGGAGGGGCTGCACCTGACCCGCCGGCTCGGCAAGGACGTCACCGACTCCGGCCGGACCCGCTACGGCGGCCGGGCCTGAGCATGGCCGGCGACCGGTTCCGGTACGGGCAGTGGCGGGGCGGCCCCGACCCGCTCGCGCCCCCGTACGACGTGCGGGGGGCGGTGGACGCCGTCGGTGCCGAGGTGCTCGCCGGCGGCAGCCTCCGGGAGGCGCTGCGGGACCTGCTGCGTCGGGGGCCGCAGGGACGCGGCGGCCTCGACGACCTCGCCGCCCGGGCGAGGCGGCTGCGCCGGGAGGCGCTGCGCCGGGGAGACCTCGACGGGGCGGTCACCCGGGCCCGGGCCCTGCTCGACCAGGCGCTCGCCGCCGAGCGGGACGAGCTGCGCGGGCGCGACGACGACGACGCGCGCTTCGCCGAGGCGGTGCTGGACAACCTGCCCCCCTCGACGGCCCGCGCCGTGGCGGAGCTGACCGGATACCGGTGGAGCAGCGACGAGGCCGGCCGGACGTTCCAGCGGATCCTCGACGGGCTGCGCGACGACGTGCTCGGCCAGCGCTTCGCCGGGCTTCGGGACGCGGTGCGCGCCTCGGCGGACCCCGGCGCGCAGCAGCGGCTCGCCGAGATGATGCGCGACCTGAACGACCTGCTCGCCCGGCACGCCCGGTCGGAGGACACCACCGACGCCTTCGCCGAGTTCATGCGCCGGCACGGCGAGTTCTTCCCGGAGCGGCCGGCCGACGTGGACGAACTGGTCGACGTGCTGGCCCGGCGGTCGGCCGCCGGTGAGCGGCTGATGCGCTCGCTGTCCGACCGGCAGCGCGAGGAGCTGGCCGACCTGATGCGGCAGTCGCTGGGCGACCGGCTCGCCGGGGAGCTGTCCGCGCTGGACGCCAACCTCCGCGCGCTCCGCCCCGACCTGCACCGGGGCCCGGGCGAGCGGGTGCGGGGCGAGCGGCCCCTCGGCTACGGCGAGGCGGCCGGCGCGCTCGGCGAGATCGCCGAGCTGGACGAGCTGTTGGACCAGCTCGACCAGGAGCATCCGGGGGCCACCCTGGACGAGGTCGACGTCGACGCGGTGGCCCGGACGCTGGGCCGGGACGCCGCCGACGACGTACGCCGGCTGCGGGAGCTGGAACGGGAGCTGCGCCGGCAGGGGTGGGTGAGCCGGGACGCCGAGGGGCTGACCCTGAGCCCGAAGGCGCTGCGCCGCCTCGGCGGCACCGCGCTGCGGCGGGTCTTCGCGGACCTGACCGCCGGGCCGCGCGGCCAGCACGACCTGCGCTCGGCGGGCGCCGCCGGCGAGGTCAGCGGCGGTTCCCGGCCGTGGGAGTACGGCGACGAGCAGCCCCTCGACGTGGTGCGGACGCTGACCCGGGCGGTCAGCCGCGCCGGCTCCGGCGTGCCGGTGCGGTTGGCCGTCGAGGACTTCGAGGTGGTGGAGACCGAGCGGCGGGCCTCGGCGGCCGTGGTGCTCTGCGTCGACCTCTCCTACTCGATGATCTCCCAGGGCCGGTGGGGCCCGATGAAGCAGACGGCGCTGGCGCTGGCGCACCTGATGGCCACCCGGTTCCCCCAGGACGCGTTGCAGATCGTCGGCTTCGGCCTGGAGGCGCTGCCGCTGACCCAGCAGGAGCTGGCCGCCGTCGAGCCCGACATGCGGCAGGGCACGAATCTGCAGCACGCGCTGCGGCTGGCAGCCCGGCACCTGCGGCGGCACCCGGACGCCGAGCCGGTGGTGCTGGTGGTCACCGACGGGGAGCCGACCGCCCACCTGGACCCGGACGACGGGGAGGCGCTGTTCCACTGGCCGCCGCTGCCCGAGACGATCGAGGCGACCGTACGCGAGGTGGACCGGCTCACCCGCTACGGCGCCACGCTCAACCTGTTCATGCTCGGCGACGATCCCGGCCTGCGCCGCTTCGTCGACGCCGTGGCGCGCCGCTCGAAGGGCCGGATGTTCACCCCCGACCTGGAGGACCTCGGCGAGTACGTGGTCTCCGACTACCTGCGCACCCGGCAGCCCCGCCGGCGTTGACCTGGCGGATTCGACGGACCGAGCGGCTGAGCACCCCGTGGCCCCGGCCGGCAGGGAGGCCCGATCCGGGCGCGGTGCAGCGCTCTGGTTGGCCCTCGGGCTTCGGGCGCCGTCGGGCCTCGGGGCGTGCCCGGGCATGGTGCGCCTCGCCCTGGGTGCGCCCAGCCTTGAAGTGCGCCCGGCCTTGGGGCGCGCCTCGCCTTGGGGCGCGCCGCTTGGACGCTGTCGAGCTGCCCCATTGGTGAGACCACGGTACGTGCCGATGCCGCGGCCTCGTGCGTGGCCGGAGGTCGTGCCGATGCCGGGCGCCTCAAGGTTGTGCCGGCCAGAGGCCTCGTCCGGGACGGGAGGCTGTGCCGGTCAGAGGCCTCGTCCGGGACGGGAGGCCGTGCCAACCTGGGACCTCGTCCGAAGCTACCCCGGAAGGCCCGGTCCCGGCCTGCCGACCAGATGCAGCGGCTGGATCGTTCCGGCGAGGGCCGGGAGTCGAAGGAGGAGCGCCGATGCGCGTCTCCTGCCGAGTCCTTCCGGCCCGCCGCTCCTGGTCCTATCGACGGGGCAGCTCGACAGCGTCCGGTCAGCCCTCCGGCCGGCGACGTCCGGGCATGCGTTTCCGGCCGGCCCCTTCCGGGTGAACCGTCCGCGGGAACGCCGGGTCGGACGGCGCGGGCCGGGATTGACTGGGGACATGGACAGCGGCACGTTGCGGGGGGCGTACGAGGAGGTGCTCGCGGAGGTCGACGCGGGCAGGTTCGGGCCGCCGCCGGCCGGGCAGCTCAGCGCCGAGCAGATCGTCGCCCACCTCGCCGCCAACGACGAGCTGATGACCGAGGCGACCGAGGCGGTCATCGCCGGCTCGCCGTTCGCGTACTACGACCTGGAGACCGTCCACCGCCCGCAGGTGGACGCGCTGGTCGTCGAGTGTGGCGGGCTGGCCGGGCTGGCCACCCTGCTGCGGGCCACCAGCCAGAAGCTCTGCGCGCTGACCGAGCGGCTCGGCCCGGCGGCGCAGACCCCGGTCGAGACCCACCTGCGTGAGGGCTTCGACCTCGTCGTCGACGAGCCGCTGCCCTGGGGCCGCACCCTCGACCTGCACGCCCGCGTCCACCTGCCGAAGCACCTCGCCCAGCTGCGCATGTTGCGCGCCGGCTGAGGCGCGTCAGTCGACGACCTGGACGTCCTTCCAGAAGGCGACCCGGTCGCGGACCATCTCCGCCTCCGGCTTCGGCTCCGGGTAGTACCAGACCGCGTCGGCGCTGGTCCGGCCCTCGTGTTCCAGGGTGTAGTAGGACGCGGTGCCCTTCCACGGGCAGACCGTGTGGGTGTCGGACTCGCGGATCAGGTCGGCGCGCAGGGCGGCACGCGGGAAGTAGTGGTTCCCCTCGACCAGCACGGTGTCGTCGCTCTCGGCCACGACCAGGTCGTTCCAGACGGCTTTCGGCATGGCTCCACGCTATGTCGCCGGGCCGGCGACGGCCAGTCACCCCGACATGGCACGAATGCGGACGTGGAGGTCCCACGCCACGGGCACCTGGCGCGTACAGTGATCGCATGTGTGCGGTCCGTGTGGATCATCATCCGGTCGACCACGACGGCGCGGTGGCCCAGTTGCGACGGTCCTATGCGGCGGTGCCCGCGGGCGAACCGGTGCGGCTCGCCAAGCGCACCTCCAACCTGTTCCGCCCCCGGTCCGCCCCGCGCGCGCCGGGCCTGGACGTCAGCGGGCTCACCGGCGTGCTCGCCGTCGACCCGGTCGCCCGCACGGCCGACGTGCAGGGCATGTGCACCTACGAGGACCTGGTCGACGCGACCCTGCCGCACGGGCTCATGCCGCTGGTGGTGCCGCAGTTGCGCACCATCACCCTCGGCGGGGCGGTGACCGGGCTCGGCATCGAGTCGACGTCGTTCCGCAACGGCCTGCCGCACGAGTCGGTGACCGAGATGGACGTGCTGACCGGGGCCGGCGAGATCGTCACCGCCCGCCCCGAGGGCGAGCACGCCGACCTCTTCGCGGCGTTCCCCAACTCGCTGGGCAGCCTCGGCTACGCCACCCGGCTGCGCATCGAGCTCCAGCCGGTACGCCGCTTCGTGGCCCTGCGCAACGTCCGGTTCACCCGGCTGGAGGCCCTCGCCGACGCGCTCGCCGAGGTCACCGCGACCCGGTCCTGGGCCGGCGAGGCGGTGGACGCGATGGACGGGGTGATGTTCAGCCCCGGCGAGGCCTACCTGGTGCTCGGCACCTTCACCGACGACGCCCCGCGGGTCAGCGACTACACGGGCCAGGAAATCTACTACCGGTCGCTGCGCCGGCACACGCGCGACGCACTGACCACGTACGACTATCTCTGGCGCTGGGACACCGACTGGTTCTGGTGCTCGGCGGCGTTCGGGGTGCAGCACCCGGTCCTGCGGCGGGTCTGGCCGGCGCGGTGGCGGCGCAGCGACGTCTACCACCGGCTGGTCCGGTTGGAGCACCGGCACGGCGTGGCCGCCCGGATCGACCGCCTGCGCGGCCAGCCGGCGCGCGAGCGGGTGGTGCAGGACGTGGAGATCCCGCTGGAGCGGACGGCGGAGTTCCTGCGCTGGTTCGCCCGCACCGTCGGGATGACCCCGGTCTGGCTGTGCCCGCTGCGGCTGCGCGAACCGTCCGGTCCGGGGTCGGCCCGGGCCTGGCCGCTCTATCCGCTCCGAGCCGGACAGAACTACGTGAACGTCGGCTTCTGGGGAAGCGTGCCGATCGCGGCCGGGGCCGCCGACGGCGATGTCAACCGCGCGATCGAGCGCACGGTGTCGGAGTCGGGCGGCCACAAGTCGCTCTACTCCGACGCGTACTACGACCGGGAATCCTTCGACCGGCTCTACGGAGGCGCGACGTGGCGCGCGGTGAAGGACCGTTACGACCCGGACCACCGGCTCACCGGACTGTACGAGAAGGCGGTAGCACGAGCATGAGCCTGACCGATCGAGACCAGGGGGCGGCGAGCGCTCCCGCCAGTCCGCCGGCGGGGAGCCGGCGCCCGGGTCCGACCGTGGCGGACGTCGTCCGCGCGTTGACCACCGGGGCCCTCCCGGTGCGGGTCACCGGGTACGACGGCAGCGCGGTGGGCCCGGCCGACGCCGGGATCACCCTGTCGATCCGTTCTGAGCGGGGCCTGACCTACCTGCTCACCGCCCCGGGCGACCTGGGCATGGCCCGGGCGTACGTCGGCGGCGACCTGGCGTTGCAGGGGGTGCACCCGGGCGACCCGTACGAGGCGTTGCGGGTGCTCAAGGACGAGCTGCGGCTGCGTACGCCGTCGCTGGCCGAGGGGCTGGCCCTCGTGCGCGGGCTCGGCTGGGAGCGGCTGGTGCCGCCGCCGCCCCCGCCGCAGGAGGCGCAGCCGCGCTGGAAGCGCCTGATGAACGGGCTGCGGCACTCCCGGGCCCGCGACAGCACCGCGATCTCCCACCACTACGACGTCTCGAACGCCTTCTACGAGAAGGTGCTCGGCCCGTCGATGACGTACACCTGCGCGGTCTTCCGCTCGCCCGACGACACGCTGGAGCAGGCCCAGGCGGCCAAGTACGACCTGGTGGCGCAGAAGCTGGCGCTCAAGGCGGGGATGCGGCTGCTCGACGTGGGCTGCGGGTGGGGCGGCATGGTCCGGCACGCCGCCCGCGAGTACGGCGTGCAGGCGCTCGGGGTGACCCTGTCCCGGGCGCAGGCCGAGTGGGCGCGGGCGGCGATCGAGCGGGAGGGGCTGACCGGCCTGGCCGAGGTGCGCCACCTCGACTACCGCGACGCGCCGCGCGAGCAGTTCGACGCGATCTCCTCGATCGGCCTGACCGAGCACATCGGGGTGCGCAACTACCCGGCCTACTTCGGCGCCCTGTCCGACCGGCTGCGGCCGGACGGCCGGCTGCTCAACCACTGCATCACCCGGGCCGACAACCACGCGCCGCACCGCTCGGGCGCGTTCATCGACCGCTACGTCTTCCCCGACGGGGAGCTGGCCGGCCCGGGGCGCGTGGTCAGCGAGATCCACGACGTCGGGCTGGAGGTGCAGCACGAGGAGAACCTGCGGCTGCACTACGCGCTGACCCTGGCCGGCTGGTGCCGCAACCTGGTGGCGCACTGGGACTTCTGCGTCTCCGAGGTGGGGCCGGGCACGGCCCGGGTCTGGGGCCTCTACATGGCCGGGTCCCGGCTGGCGTTCGAGCGCAACGGCATCCAGCTGCACCAGGTGCTGGCCACCCGCAACGGCCCGGAGGGGGCGAGCGGCTACCCGCTACGCCCCGACTGGCTGGCCTGATCCGCGTCCGACAGCCGCGCCGACCCTCGGCGCGGCTGTCGTCGAACCGATTGACAAGAAAGTTTTGTACGTACAAACTGATTTTGCCATGAGAGACGTCCTGTACCTGGAACAGATCGAGCAGGCCGAGGTCCTGCTCAAGCCGCAGCGCGTCGAGGTGCTGCGGCAACTGGCCGAGCCGCGCACCTGCACCGAGGTCGCCACCCGGCTGGAGCAGACGCCGCAGCGCGTCTACTACCACGTCAAGCAGCTCGTCGCCGCCGGGCTGGTCGAGCTGGTCAGCGAGCGCAAGGTCCGGGGCATCACCGAGGGCATCTACCAGGCCGCGGCCCGGTCCTACTGGCTGTCCCCCCGGCTGGTCGGCCGGATCGGCCTGCGTCGGGCCCGCGACGAGCTGAGCCTCGGCCACCTGCTGGACCTGATGGAGGAGGTCCAGGCGGACGTCGCCGCGCTGGACCGCGCCGCCCCCGAGCTCCCCTCGATCGGGGTCGCGGGCGAGATCCGGGTGCCGCCGGAGCTTCGCCCGCAGTTCCTGCACGACCTGCAGGCCGCTCTGCAGGACCTGTTCACGCGCTACGGCGGCGCCGAGGGCGACGCCTTCAAGCTCGCCGTGGCCTGCTATCCGAAGGGGAAAGAACGTGACTGAACCGATGAGGCTGCCCGTCCGTCTCGCCGCGCCGGCCGGGGCCGTCCGCCGCGCCCTGACCGACCCGGCCGAGCTGCGCGTCTGGCTGGCCGAGCACGCCGAGGTCGAGCTGCCGAGACGGTACGAGTTCTGGGGCCGGCACACGCCCGAGGGTGACGTGCCGCACCAGCGGCTGCTGCACGCCGACGACGACACGCTGCGCTTCGCCTGGCTGCTCGACGGGGTGGAGACCACCACCGAGTTCGCCCTGCGCGCCGAGGGTCCCGACACCACGGTGCTGACGCTCACCCAGAGCCACTTCGACTTCGCCGAGGCGATGAGCGGCAGCACCATCCGCGGCGTGCTCCAGACGTTCTGGAGCCTGTCGCTGGCCAACCTGGCCGCCCACCTGGAAGGGCAACCGCTGCTGCCGAAGGTCGACTTCACCTCCGCCGACATGCGCGGCGAGCTGCTGATCGACGCGCCGACGGCGAAGGTGTTCGAGTCGCTGACCGACTCCGAGCAGGCCAGCGCCTGGTTCGGCTACCCGATCGGCATCGAGCCCTGGGTCGGCGGCCGCTACGCGATGGGCGGCTTCGAGCACGGCTACGCGGCCAAGGTCGTCGACCTGGAGCCGGGCCGGAAGCTGTCGGTGGACTGGGGGCCGACGGGCGTCACCACCTGGGAGCTGGCCGAGTCGCAGGGGAGGACGAAGCTGACCTTCGTGCAGTCCGGCTTCGACGAGCAGCACCCCCCGTACGGGGCCTGGGCCGGGTCGGTCGCGGGGCTGTTCGAGTTGCGCCGCTTCCACGAGATGGAGAACTGGCAGCCGATCTGGCTCCCCGCCGAGGTGCCGGGCCTGGAGCCCGTGAAGGCGACGAGCTGACGTACGCGTACCGGGCGCGGTCCCGCCGCGGGCCGCGCCCGGAACCGGTCGGAATTGCAGGTGATAGTCGGGCTCCGGGTGGGTACTGACGGGCGATGTTCTTCATCTTCGGGCTCCGCACCAAGGTCAGCCAGTCCGGCGTGGTGCAGCAGGTCTGCCGCAACTGCCGTAACCACGCCGCGCAGGTGGTCACGCGCCGGTCGACGAAGTTCAGCCTCTTCTTCGTTCCGATCATCCCGATCCGCACCCGCTACGTGCAGCAGTGCACCTTCTGCGGCGCCCAGTACGAGATCTCCCGGTCCGAGGCCGAGCGCCTCCCGGTCGGCTGAGCCCCACCGATGGCCCGCTTCCTCTGCTGGCTGATCGGCCGGCAACCCGCCGTGCCCGCCCCGGCACCCGTGCACACCGTCTCCCGGCCGCCGTGCACCCCCGGACGTCGCCGCCGTCGCCGCGACCGCCGGCCGCTGGCCGGCACCGCCCTGCCCCGTTCGCCCTGGAACCGCTCCGCCGGACGCTGACCGTTTCGTGATCCGCCGAGTCTCGGCGGACTGGTCGGGCCGTGCCAGGATGTGGCGGTGTCGTACCCCCCTCATGCGTCGTACCCGCACATGCCCGGCCCCGTGACACCGATGGTGTACCCCCACCCGGTCGCGCCCCCGCCGGGCTACGCGGTGCTCGTCGTCTCGGTGAACCGTGGCCCCTACCTCGTGCCCGCGCCGACCACGAGCAAGTTCAAGATCGACGGCCAGTCGGTGCCGATCCCCGGTGAGGGCACCTGGCACGTGGTGATCCCTGCCGGGCCGCACGACGTCCGGTACACCGACTTCCTGGGCATGCCGCTGATCACCACCGCGCTGGTGGCCCAGCCCGGCGTGGCGTACCACCTGTCGTTCCGCTTCGGTGGCTGGCGCAACCGCGCCTACGACGGGTACGGCACCGACGTGACGAAGTTCGGGCTCTGGTCGAACTACAGCATCGCGCTGCTCACGCTCGGCGTCTTCGGGCTGCTCTGCTGCGGTTTCCTGGGGCCGTTCACCACCATGCTCTGAGCCGTTGCGCCCCGGCTGGCGGCCGCGCCGCATGCCACCCGCCGGGGCGGCGCCCGGCGCGGGCGGCGGGGACCGCCTATCGTGGCGGATCGTGACGAGCACCGAGGAACGACTGGCCGCGATCCGCGGCGGCGTGCCACCGAGGCGGCACAACGCGCGCACCATCGCCGCCCTGACCGGCAACCCGGGCTGCACCCGACGGGCGGTGCTGGACGGCGCGGGGGTCGACAAGCCGAAGCTGGCGGAGCGGATCGGGTTTCCCGCCCGTTTCGGGCAGTCCCGGTTCGCCATCACCCGCGGCAACGCGTTCGAGGCGCAGGTCAAGGCCGACGGCGGGGCCGAGCTGCTGCGGCTGGTCGCCGAGCGGTTGGGCGTACCCGTGCCGGCGGCGGCGAGCTGGACGGACCTCGGCGACGGCGCCGAGGACGACACGGCCGCCCGGCACCGGCGCTCCGCCGCGCTGCTGACCGGCGCCGCCCCCGGCGGGACGGACGACACCGCCGCGCTGTTCGACCACCCGCTGCTCGGTCTGGACGTCGCCGGCCGCCGGGTGCACCTGGAGCCGGACCTGGTCGCCGCCCGGCTCGCCGGCCGGTTCCACGTCGTCGAGATCAAGTCGTTCCCGGTGGTCGACGGCCAGGCCGACCCGGCCAAGGTGTCCGCCGCCGCGATCCAGTCCGCCGTCTACGTGCTGGCCCTGCGCGAGCTGCTCGGCGCCGCCGGCCACGACCCGGAGCTGGTGTCGCACGACGCGGTGCTGGTCTGCCCGCGCGACTTCGCCAACCAGCCGGTGGCCAGCCTGGTCGACGTGCGCAAGCAACTGCTGGTGCTGCGCCGCCAGCTCGACCGGATGGCCCGGGTCGACGCGCTGCTGGCCGCCGTGCCCGGGGACTTCACCGCCGACCTGACGGCCGAGCCGGCGGCCCTGCTCGCCGCGCTGTCGACGGTGGAGGCCCGCTACGCGCCCGACTGTCTGGCGGCCTGCGAACTGGCGTACTTCTGCCGCCACGAGGCGCGCGGCCACACCGGGGCGCTGGGCCGGCCGGTCCGGGAGGCGCTCGGCGGGGTCGCGGAGGTCGACGAGGTGCTGGCGCTGGCCGCCGGCGAGCGCACGCCGGAGCCCGGGCAGGAGGAGGCCGCCGCGCTGCTGCGGGCCGCCGCCCGGCTACGCGCCGACGCCCTCGCCGGGACTCCCGCATGAGTACGCCCCGCGCCGCCCGCCCCGGACCGGCCGCCCCGGGCGCCGCGCCCGCCGGGTGGGGTGGGTCCGCGTGAGCACGCTGCGCGCGTTCGCCAGGGCCCAGGCGCTCGCCGCCGGGGTGGCCCAGCCGGTGGCGACCGTCCGGCACCTGCACCTGGCCGAGCGGCCGCTGGTGCTGGTGCCGCTGGCGATGGCCGGCGAGGCGAACGCGCCGCTGGCGGCGCTGGTCGGCGACGCGCCGGACGCGGCGCGGCTGCTGATCGTGCCGCAGCCCCGCAACCGCGACCAGCGGTTCGCGTTCGCCGCCGAGCTGGCCGGGATCGTGCTGCCCTACCTGGACCGGTTCCGGGGCGTCTCCGAGGCGGTGCCGGTCGACCGGGGCCGGGACGTGCGGTACCGGTACGTCGACGCCCCGCAGCTGCTGGTGCCGAACCCGGCCGGGGTCACCTTCCTGCGGCTGTTCGGCCGGTCCACCCGCTTCCGCCGCCCCGACGGGGAGTATCCGGTGCACCCGTCGGTGCCGGTGCTCGGGCGCTGGCTGACCTTCTTCGCCGAGCGGGCCGAGCACCCGGGCTCGTCGGCGCTGCTGGCGATGACCGACGCGCTGACGCTGCACTGGGCCACCGGGCAGAGCGTGGTGGAGGACCTGCACCTGCCGGCGCTGCTCGGCTGGATCGACCCGCCCGCCGGGCTCACCGGCGCCGAGGCGGCGGCCCGGGCCGAGGACCCGGCGACCTGCCCGCCCGCCGGCCCGGCCACCGACCCCGACTTCGACAACCTGCGGCTCGCCCCGGCCATCGCCGCGTACGCCGCCGCCGAGGACGACCCGGCCGCGCGCGCCGAGGCGTACGCGGAGCTGGCCCGGCTGTTGCGCGACCAGCTCGCACCCACCTGGGAGCTGATGTGGCGCGGCGTGGGGCTGCTGCGCGGCCTGCCCCCGGGCGCCCGGGTGGCCGGCCGGTGGGACGGCGACAAGGACGCCTTCACCGGCTACGCCGAGCACGTCGACTCCGGCGGCGCGCCGCAGCCCCGCCGGGACGGGGCGGTGGCCGCCGCCCAGCGGCTGCACCGGCTGGAACGGGCCCTGACCTCCTACGCGGTGCAGCGCGCCTACGACGACCCGCTGGTGATGGCGGAGCACCGGCTGACCGGGGAGGCGTTCGTCGGCGAGGTGACCCTGGCCGACCCGAAGCGGGTGGACGACAGCGGCAAGCGGCCGGTGCTGCGCCCCCGGATCCAGCTGGTCACCACCGAGCCGGTGCCGATGCCGCCCGGCGCGACGCTGTACTCGCCGGCCCGGCCGGCGCAGAAGGCCCGGGTGGTCTTCGTCACCCCGGCGGCGGACGGCAAGACCGAGGTGGTGCTGGAGCTCTCCGGCGGGATGGGCCGGGGGCTGACCGCGCCGCCGGGCAGCGTGCCCGAGGTGGGGGAGCGGCTCTGCTACACCACCCTGTCGGACGCGTTCATGCCGGTCGGCGCGTTCCCGGCCCCGGAGGAGACGCCCTGGACGCACGGCGGACCGCCGACCCCCGCCGGCGACGAGGCCCGCGACGCCGACGCGGATCGGGCTTGACCCTCACGTGACGGCAGGCGGGAGCCTCGTTTGCGGAAGGGAGGGAAACCATGGCCTACACGGTGGGACAGGTGGCGAAGGCGGCCGGGGTGACCGTGCGGACGCTGCACCACTACGACGAGATCGGGCTGCTCACGCCCGGTGGCCGCAGCAGCACGGGCTACCGGCGCTACGACGACGCCGACCTGGAGCGGTTGCAGCACATCCGCTACTACCGGGAGCTGGGGTTCCCGTTGGAGGAGATCGCCGCGATCCTCGACGACCCGGCGAGCGACCCGGCGGCGCACCTGCGCCGCCAGCACGAGCTGCTGACCGTACGGATCAGGCGGCTCCAGGAGATGGTCGCGGCGATCGAGTTCGCGATGGAGGCGAGCAGGTTGAACATTCCACTCACCCCGCAGGAGCGGTTCGAGGTCTTCGGCGACTTCGACCCGGAGGCGCACGCCGAGGAGGCCGAGCAGCGCTGGGGCGGCAGCGAGGCGTACCGGGAGTCGAACCGGCGCGTGTCCCGCTACACGAAGGACGACTGGCTGCGGAACAGGGCGGAGAACGAGGACTGGGGCCGGCGGTTCGCCGAGGTGATGTCCTCCGGCGCGCCGGCGGACAGCCCGGCGGCGATGGACCTGGCCGAGGAGCACCGGCAGCTCATCAGCCGCTGGTTCTACGAGTGCTCGTACGAGATCCACACCGGGCTGGCCGACATGTACGTGGCGGACGAGCGGTTCACCGCGTACTTCGAGAAGATCAGGCCGGGGATGGCCGCGTACCTGGGCGAGGCCATCCACGCCAACGCGATCACCCGCGCCTGAGGCGCGGCCGTCCCCGGAGGTCACCGTGCTCATCGTCGCCGGCAGTCTCTACGTCGACCCGGACCAGCGAAACGCCTACCTCGCCGACTGCGTGGAGGTCGTCCGGCAGGCGCGGTCCGCGCCGGGCTGCGTCGACTTCGCGATCGGCGCGGACCTGGTCGAGCCGGGCCGGATCAACGTCTACGAGCGCTGGGAGTCCGAGGGGCAACTGCTCGACTTCCGGGGCTCCGGCCCCTCGACGGAGCAGGCGGTGGCGATCCGCGGCGCCGAGGTGCACCGGTACCTGATCTCCGGCGTCGAGGCGCCCTGACGGAACCGGTCACTCCGGCGGCAGGCCCGGGGCGAGGCGGCGCAGCGCGGTGAACGTGGGGACCAGCGCGTCGTAGAGCCCGGCGAAGAGCGGCAGCAGGGCGGCGTAGGTGGCGGCGGCGGCCGGGTCCGGGCGTGCCGTCTCCTCGATGCGCACCAGGTCTGCGGCGACGTCGATGGAGGGGATCAGCCCCAGCGCCTGCATGCCGAGCAGCGCCGCGCCGAAGCCGGAGCCCTCGCGCGTGGCGGGGAAGCGCACCGGCACGCCGAGCACGTCGGCCAGCATCTGCCGCCACAGCGGGCTGCGCGCGAAGCCGCCGCTGGCCCGGATCTCCCGGACCTCGTTGCCGGCGGCCCGCACCGAGGCCAGCACCAGCGCCAACTGCTGGCAGACGCCCTCCAGCGCGGCCCGCACCAGGTGGGCCCGGCGGTGCCCGTTGGCCAGCCCCACGTACGCGCCGCGCGGCAGCGCGCTCCAGTGCGGGGCACGCTCGCTGAGCAGGTACGGCAGCATGATCAGGCCGCCGGAACCGACCGGCGCCTCGGCGGCCAGCGCCAGCAGCTCCTCCTCGGCGTGCTCGCCGAGTTCCGGAGCGAGCGCGTCGCCGACCCATTCGAGCACGATGCCGCCGTTGTTGATCGCCCCGCCCACCACCCAGCGGTGCTCGGTCAGCGCGTAGCAGAACACCCCACCGAGCGGGTCGACGCCGGGACGCTCCACCATCACCCGCATCGCGCCGCTGGTGCCGATCGTGCAGGCCATCACGCCCGGGGCGACCGCGCCGAGCCCCAGGTTGGCCAGCGGGCCGTCTCCGGCGCCGACGACCACCCTCGTGCCCCGGGGCAGCCCGGTCGCCGCGGCGGCCTCGGCGGTGAGGCCGGGCAGCACGGTGGTGGTGGGCACCAGCTCCGGCAACTGCCCCGCGGTGATCCCGGCGACGCCGAGCGCCTCCTCGTCCCAGGACAGCTGGCTCAGGTCCATCAGTCCGGTCGCGGAGGCGACCGAGTGGTCGGTCACCAGCGCGTCGCACAGCCGCAGCAGCACCCAGTCCTTGATGCCCACCCAGTACGCCGCCCGCCCGAACAGCACCGGCTCCTGCTCGGCGAACCAGAGCAGCTTGGGCAGCGGCGCCATCGGATGGACCGGGGTGCCGGTGCGACGGTGCAGCGCCAGCCCGGACGGGACCGCCCGCAGCCGTTCGGCCTGCCGGCTGGCCCGCGAGTCGGCCCAGGTGAGCGACGGGGTGATCGGGTGGCCGTCCGGATCCAGGCCGATCAGGCTGTGCATCGCCGTGCCGAACGAGAGCCCGGCGACCGGCCGGTCCAGCTCCGCCACGACCGTGCGCACCGACTCCAGCACCGCCGCGTGGATGTGCCGCGCGTCCTGCTCGGCGTAGCCGGGAAGGGGTTCGTCGAGCGGATAGCCGACCGAGTGATGGGCGAGCTGGGCACCGTTTGCGTCGTACGCGACCGCCTTGGTGCTGGTGGTGCCGATGTCGACGCCGATCACCACCGGGCGGAGCGGGTCGCCCACCGGTCCCACCCCCTCGCTGGCCCTGGCTGCCGCCGACGTTACCCAGCGTCCGGGCGGCCCGTAGGGGGAACAACCCGGTTTCCCGGTCGGGTCTTCCTCGGCACGCCCGCGCCCGGCGAGAATGCCGGTCGTGTGAACTTCTCACACGTCCACCGGACGGGAGGAAGTCCCGATGAGGCCAAGGCCGCTCTGCGCGCTGGTCACCGCCCTCGCCACGGTCGCCACCACCGCGGTCGCCGGCGTCCCGCCGGCCGCCGCACGGCACGGTGACGGCGGCTACTCGGCGGAGATCCGCCGGGCGTCGTACGGCGTCCCGCACATCACCGCCCGTTCCTTCGCCAGCCTCGGCTTCGGCGTCGGCCACGTCCAGGCCGAGGACAACATCTGCGTCATCGCGGAGAAGGTCGTCACGGTCAACGCCGAGCGGTCCCGCTACTTCGGGGCGGCGGGCCCCACGGACGCGAACGTGCGCAGCGACCTGTTCTTCCGCAAGGCGATCGACGACGGCGCGGCGGAGCGGCTGCTGCTCGGGCCCCGCGACGGCGTGCACTCCCCGTCGAACGAAATCCGCGACCAGATCCGCGGCTTCGTCGCCGGCTACAACAACTACCTGCGCCGCACCGGCGCGGCGAACCTCACCGACCCGGCCTGCCGGGGCAAGCCGTGGGTGCGCCCGCTGACCGAGCTGGACATGTGGCGCACGAGCTGGGCCAGCATGGTCCGGGCCGGCTCGCGGGCGGTGCTCGACGGGATCGTCGCCGCCGCCCCGCCCACGGCCACCGGCCCGGCCGCCGTCCTCGACGCGCCGGGCGCCGCCGCGATCGTCGCCGCCCGCGACGGCGCGCCCGCCGGCGTCGGCAGCAACGCCTACGGGTTGGGCGCGCGGGCCACCACGCACGGCGGCGGGATGGTGCTGGCCAACCCGCACTTCCCGTGGGAGGGGGCGGAGCGCTTCTACCGGATGCACCTGAAGGTCCCCGGCCGCTACGACGTGGAGGGTGCGGCCCTGGTCGGTGACCCGATCATCGAGATCGGGCACAACCGCACCCTCGCCTGGAGCCACACCGTCTCCACCGCCCGCCGCTTCGTCTGGCACCGGCTCGCGCTGGTCCCCGGCGACCCCACCTCGTACTACGTGGACGGCGGGGCCCGGAAGATGACCACCCGCACGGTCACCGTCCGGGTGCCCGCACCGGGCGGCGGCACCGTGCCGGTCAGCCGCACCTTCCACGACACCCACTTCGGCCCGGTGGTCGTCGTCCCCGGCACCTTCGACTGGACCACCACCGCCGCGTACGCGATCACCGACGCCAACGCGACCAACAACCGCGCCTTCGACGGCTGGCTCGAGATGGGCCGGGCGAAGACGGTCCGCGAGCTGAAGCAGGTCCTCGACCGGCACCAGTTCCTGCCCTGGGTGAACGTGATCGCCGCCGACGCCCGCGGCGAGGCGCTCTACGCCGACCACTCGGTGGTGCCCCGGGTCACGGACGAGCTGGCCGCCGCCTGCATCCCCGCGCCGTTCCAGCCGCTCTACGCCACCAGCGGCCAGGCCGTCCTGGACGGCTCCCGGTCGGCCTGCGCGCTGGGCCGCGACCCCGACGCGGCGGTGCCCGGCATCCTCGGCCCGGCGAACCTGCCGATCCGGTTCCGCGCCGACTACGTGACCAACTCCAACGACAGCCACTGGCTGGCCAACCCGGAGGCGCCGCTGGAGGGCTACCCGCGGATCGTCGGCAACGAGCGCACCGAGCGCAGCCTGCGTACCCGCCTCGGCGTGGAGCAGGTGCAGGGGCGGCTCGCCGGCACCGACGGGCTGCCCGGGCGGGGCTACACCACGTCCCGGCTCTGGCAGACGGTCTTCGGCAACCGCGCGTACGGCGGCGAGCTGCTCCGCGACGACCTGGTGGCGCTCTGCGCCGCGCACCCCAGCGCGACCGCCTCGGACGGGACCACGGTCGACCTGCGCGGGGCCTGCGCGGCGCTGAAGGGCTGGGACCTGCGCGTCGACCTGGACAGCCGGGGCGCGCACCTGTTCACCGAGTTCGCCCTGTCGGGCGGCATCCGGTTCGCCGACGCGTTCGACGCCGCCGACCCGGTGCGCACCCCGAGCCGGCTGAACACCGCCGACCCGCGCGTGCTCACCGCGCTCGCCGACGCGGTCCGCAAGCTCGCCGGCATCCCGCTCGACGCGCGGCTGGGCGACGTCCAGACCGAACCGCGCGGCGACCGGCGGATCCCGATCCACGGCGGACGCGCCGAGGCCGGCGTGTTCAACATGATCGTCAGTCCGCTGGCGCCCGGCGTCGGCTATCCGAAGGTGGTGCACGGCTCGTCCTTCGTGATGGCCGTCGAGCTGGGCCGCGACGGCCCCTCGGGGCGGCAGATCCTCACCTACTCCCAGTCGGCCAACCCGAACTCGCCCTGGTACGGCGACCAGACCCGGCTCTACTCGGGCAAGGGCTGGGACACCGTCAAGTACACGGAGGCGCAGATCAAGGCCGACCCGAACCTGCGCACCTACCGGGTGGGGGAGGGCCGCGGCCACTGACCCGCCGCCCGTCGCGCCCGTCCGGTCACCGCGACCGGGCGGGCGCGACCGCGTTCACGGGTGCGCGGCTCGGGGTGGTGCGTTCCGCGCCCGTCGACACGCCCGACGGACCCGAATCGGCCCGCCGAAATCCACCGATCGCCCGATTTCGCCCCTCGTTCGGCCATTTTGCCCCGTCACGACGTGTCCCGGTCGGCCGTTGTCACCGTTGATCCCTGTGACACCCCGGTTGGTGGCCTGCGCGGCGAAGGAGTCGGCGTGGCAAGGACTGATTCGACGGGTTCCACGTGGCGGTACCGGTGGGTGCACCGGCAGAACGAACGGCGGCGGCGGGAGTTCCGCAGCGCCGACAAGGCATGGCGACGACGCGACGACGAACTGCGCCGCCTGCGTACCCTCGCCGAGGAGTTCCAGGGCTCGGCCGCGGCGGGCGCCGGCCTGCCCCTGGAGCTGGCGTCCGACGAGGTGGTGTTCTGGGTGCTGCCGGCCGCGCAACTGGTGGAGGTCCGACACACCACCGTGCTGCCCGCGCCCGACCTCACGGTCGCTCCGACGGCCGCGCCGCCGCGGCCCCGCAGGCCCGACGGCATCCGGGTCGCCGACGCCGGCATGGCGGTGATCACCAACCGCCGGCTGGTGCTGCTCGGCGGTCGCGGCCGGCGCGACTGGGCGTACGGGAAGATGACCGGCCTGGCCCACGACCCGCACGCGCCGGTCACCCTGATGCAGGTGCTGGACCGGCGGCGCACCTCCGGGCTGATGCTTCCCGCCGACGTCGCCGCCGACTTCCGGTTCAAGCTGACCCTGGCCTTCGCCGACGCCATCGAGCAGCGCGGCGCGGTGCTCGACCAACTCGACGAGGCGATCGCCGAGCACGCGCAGCTCAAGCCGTTCCGGCCGCTGATCGCCACCCCGGCGCAGGCCCGGCCGTTCGCGTTCGTGCCCGGCGGCCGGCGCACCGTGGCCGTCGCCGCCGGCATCGCCCTGCTGGTGCCCGCCGCGCTGCTGGACACCGACCCCTCCGACCCGACCGGCTCCGAGGTCGCCGTCGCCGCCACCCCCGCGCCGGGCGCCTCCGCCGTCCCGCCCGTCGCCCTCCCGGCCGCGCCGGCGAAGGCGTCGCCGGCCGCCTCGAAGCCGCGACGCGACACCGCCGCCACGCCGACGCCCGCCCGTGAGCCGCGCTGCGGCGCCCCGGCCAACCCGATGGGGTACGACTTCTGCGGCGGCGACCGCGTCCGCAGGCCGGCCGTCGAGATCTGCGACTGGTTCGACTGCACGCCCGAGTTCTGGGCCGGCCGGGGCTACCTCGTGCAGTGCGGCGACGGCTCGGTCAGCCTGACCGGCGGGCGGCGCGACGCCTGCGCCGCGCACGACGGGGTGCGCCGCACGGTCTGGCGCTGATCGGGTGCCGCTGACGCGGCCGGCATGCCCGACCGGATCCACACGCGGGACGCTGTCGAGCTGCCCGGCGGCCGACCGGCCGGGGGTGGCGCGGCCGGCGCATGATGTTCCCTGTGATCAACCTGAAGGGCGACCGGCGTCGCAAGAAGAAGAAGGACTACTTCGACAACTGCGACGCGTGCAACTGCAACATGCCCAGCTGCGACGTGCCCTGCTGCGACCTGGGGCTCTTCTCGTTCCTGCTCACCCTCGGCGCGCTGTTCGCCCGGCTCGTGGCGCCCGGCCGGGCGTCGACGCCGCCGAGGACTGCCGCCGGGCGGGCGCCGTTGGTGGACCGGGCCGGGCGGGCCGCGATCCTGGGCTACCGGCGCTGGCTGTCGCACCGCTGGCCCGGGCAGTGCCGCTTCACCCCGACGTGCAGCGCGTACGGGCTGGCCGCCGTGGAGCGGTACGGGCTGGCCGTCGGCGGGCGACTGGCCGCCGATCGGGTGCGCCGCTGCCGGCCCGACGTGCCGCGCGGCACCCACGACCCGGTGCGCTGACCGGGCGCCCACGACCCGGTGCCCTGCCCGGCGGGGTGCCCCTGAGCTGCGTGGATGCCTCATCGTCACCCCTGGGATCGGTCATGATGGCAGCATGGAGATCCGCTCCGACGACGGCGCCCGGGTGAGGATGCGGCCCGTGGGCTACCAGCCCGGGGTCGAGCCGCCGGACGACCCGGACGAGGCGGCGGACTGGGACGACTGGCTGCTCGTCGAGACCGACGCCCGCACCGCCGACGGGCAGGCCTGGTCGCATTTCACGCCCTGCCTGACGGTGGCCGAGGCGTACGTGCTGGCGGGCTGGCTGCGGCAGCAGGCCGAGACGACCGGCGACCCGGCGGAGCCCTCGGCGGTGGTGCGCTTCACCGAGCCGAACCTGGCCTTCCGCGCCCGGGTGCTGCGCCGCCGCCGGCTGGCGCTGACCGTCGAGTTCGCGTACGAGTCCCTGCCGCCGTGGATGCGGCGGCAGCCGCTCGGCGCGGTCTACCCGCTGACGCTCACCGTCTCCGCCGACGCCCTCTCCGTGGCCGCGGAGCAGTGGGCGCGGGAGGCCGACGCGTACCCCCGCCGGGTGTCCTCCTGACCCTCGGCCCGCTCGCGAGTCGACTTTCCGGCTGAAGTCGCGGGCCGTTCCGGCCCCGGTGGCTCAGCTCCGTCCCGTCATCCCGTCGGCGAGGCGGCGCAGCGCCGGGGCGGCGGCGAGCAGGGCCTCGCGGTCCGGGTCGTCCAGCTCGGCCAGCGCGGCGGCGAGCAGGTCGCGCCGGTGTCGCCCGTACGCGGCCATCCGCTCCCGCGCCGCGGCGGTCAGGTCCAGCCGGACGATGCGGCGGTCGGCCGGGTCCCGCTCCCGGCGCAGCAGGCCGGCGGCGGTCAGCTCGCCGACGAGGGTGCTGATCGTGTTCGGGGCGGTGCCCAACCGTTCGGCGGCCTCGCGCACGCCGATTCCCGGCCACCGCTGCACCAGCCGCAGCACCTCCACCTGCGCGTCCGGCAGGGCGGTGCGGGCGGCCCGCTGGGTGGCCGCCCGGCGCAGCACCCGGTGCAGGTCGCCGAGCGCCCCGCCGAGCTGGTCGACCGTCTCGTCCGTCACAGTCGGGCCCTCCGTCGGTGCAATAGCTCTGTAGTCAGAGCTACCTTAGCCGGGCCGAGTCGTCAGCGAGGGGACCACCATGCCGCACGCCACCGCACCGCCCGTCCGACCGGGCGAGCGCGTCGCCGCGCCCACCGGGCGGGCCGCCGTCGTGCTGCTGGCGCTGCTCGGCACGCTCACCGCGTTCGGGCCGCTCTCCCTGGACACCTACCTGCCGGCGTTCCCGGAGATGACCCGCGACCTGTCCGCCAGCCAGGCGCAGATCCAGCTCTCGCTGACCACCTGCCTCGTCGGCATGGCCCTCGGGCAGCTCGTCACCGGCCCGCTCAGCGACCGCTTCGGGCGGCGCCGACCCGTGCTGGTGGGCGTCGCCGCGTACACCCTGCTGTCGCTGGTCTGCGCGGCCGTGCCGTCGGCCGAGACCCTGGCGGCGGCGCGGCTCGCGCAGGGCTTCGCCGGCGGCATGGGGGTGGTCGTCGCCCGCGCCGTCGTCCGCGACCTCTATGCCGGCCGCGAGGCCGCGAAGTACTTCTCCCGCCTCACCCTCGTCTTCGGCATCGCCCCGATGGCCGCACCCGCCCTCGGCAGCCTGGTGCTGCGCTTCGGGGACTGGCGTACCGTCTTCGTCGCCCTCGCCGTGATCGGCGCGCTGCTCGCCGCCGCCGTCGCGTGGCGGCTGCCGGAGACGCTGCCCGCCGAGCGGCGCAGCACCGGCGGCCTCGCCGCCACGGCCGCCGCCGGACGCTCGCTCTTCACCGACCGGATCTTCCTCGGGTATGCGCTGGCGCAGGGCCTCGCCTTCGCCGCGCTCTTCGCCTACATCTCCGGGTCGTCCTTCGTCTTCCAGGACGTCTTCGGCGTCTCGGCCGGCGCGTTCAGCCTCATCTTCGGCGTCAACGCGCTCGCCCTGGTCGCCGCCGGCCAGCTCAACGCCCGCCTGCTGGACCGCTTCGCGCCCCGCACGCTGCTGGTGCGCCCGCTGGGCGTGGGGCTGTTGGCCGCCGCCGTCCTGCTCGCCGGCGCGCTGCTCGGCAGCCTGCCGCTGGTGGCGGTGGCGCTCTTCGTCTTCGTCGGCTCGCTCGGCATGGTGATGCCGAACGGCACCGCGCTCGCCCTGGACCGGCACCCCGCCCACGCCGGGACGGCCGCCGCGCTGCTCGGCACCATCCAGTCGTTGGTGGGGGCGATGGCCGCGCCGCTGGTCGGGCTGGGCGGCGAGGGCAGCGCCGTCCCGATGGCCGTGGTGGTCGCGGGGGCGGCGGTGGCCTCACTCGCCGTCGTCGGCACCCTGGCCCGCACCCGCCGTTAACCCCTCGCCCGGGCCCGGCGGGCGGCGGTAGCGTGCCGGCGTGTCCCGCACCGTGACCCTCGTCCTGGTCGACGCCGCCGGCGCGCCGCTGGGCGCGCTGCCGCCGTTCGACGTCCCGTCGCCCTGGTGGCAGGAGGTGGGCCCCGTCGTGGCCGAGGCCCGCCGGCGGTACGGCGTCGACGTGGCCGTGCTCCGCCTGCTGGCCGGCGACGCGCCGCAGCCGATGGGCGGCGACGTGACGTACCTCGGGCAGGTCGACGAGCCGCCCGCCACGCCGCTCGTGCCGACGCCGATTCCGCTGGCGGCGGACCCGCTGCGCGCCCCGTACGCCGAGCCCGGCGGACCGGCGCGCAGCCTCGCCTGGGCGACGGGGGAGCTGCGGCGGCTCGGCCGCCCCGCGGAGACCGTCGCCCAGCAGCGCACCTGGAACCTCTCGGCGGTCTGGCGGCTCGACGGCCCGGGCGGGACTGCCTGGCTGAAGCAGGTGCCGGCGTTCTTCCGGCACGAGGCGGCGGTGCTGCGCTGGCTCGGCCGAACCGTGCCGGGGAAGACGTCGACGCTGCTCGCCGACGACGGCGACGGGCGGATGCTGATCGCGCACGTGCCCGGCGAGGACCGCTACGGCGCGCCCGTCGCGGAGCGGCTGGCGATGGCCGCCGACTTCCACCCGGTGCAGGTACGGTCCGTCCCGGACGCGGCGGCGCTGGTCGCGGCGGGCGTGCCCGACCTGCGCGCCGACGCCCTGCCACGCTGGATCCGCGACCGGCTGGCCGGCTGGGACACCTCCAGCGCGGCGTCCCTGCTGGCGGGGCTGGAGGCGCGGCTCGACGAGGTACGCGGGTGCGGGCTGCCGGAGACGCTGGTGCACGGCGACCTGCACCCCGGCAACGTGCGCGCCGACGCCGGCCGGCACGTGGTCATCGACTGGGGCGACGCGTTCGTCGGGCACCCGGCGTTCGACGCGCTGCGGCTGGCCGAGGGGCTTCCCGACGACGCCGCCGCCCCGGTGCTCGCCGAGTGGTGCGCGCGGTGGCGGGCCGAGGTGCCGGGGTGCGAGCCGGAGCGGGCCGTGGAGCTGCTGCGGCCGGTCGCGGCGCTGCGGATGGCGGCGGTGTACGCGATGTTCCTCGACGGCATCGAGGCGAGCGAGCGGATCTACCACGCGACGGACGTCGACAGCTACCTGGAGAAGGCGGTCGCGCCCGCTGTCGCCTCTTTCGGCACATGACGGACGTCGGATTGCCGGCAAGTAGTTGCGCGTGCGCAATATCGACTTCGCAGGTAGTCGACGGCGGGAACAGGTCAGCCGACGCCGGCCGATCGGTGGAAGATCGGGGGTCCCGCTGGTAGGACTCTTGCGGGTAGGGTCCGGGGACCGCCAGTGGGGAGGTGGGAGCCGTGCGTCAGCGCGGAGGGGACCGACTGCTCGTACGACGAGCCCGCCTGCCGACTTCCTGACGACGGGGCGTTCCGACCTTGTCGTGGCAGGTCCATCCACCCAGAACCAAAGGTGCCGCATGCTCTCCCGCTCCACGTCCTCGACGGAATCGCCCACACTGATCCGGGACCGGGCCACCTCGCTGGTCGAGTACCTGATGGCCGTGCGGGCGCAGATGGAGAAGCCGGCCCGGACGGTGCCCACCGGCGACGCCTTCTGGCAGCACGACTTCCCCGCGCACGCCGACTGCGAGGTGGGCGTCTCCACCGACGGCGCCAGCTGGCTGCGGGTCGGCCTGCCCGCCGTCACGAGACCGATCAGGACGCCGAGCGAGTTCACGCCGTACCTGGCCGGTGCGCCCTCGTACGCGGACGAACCCCGGCTCGCCGGCGACGAGGAGACGATCGGGAGGCTCGGGGAGCGGTTCGCGCAGTGGCGGGAGCGCGAGTGGCGTCCCTGGGCCGACCAGGCACGGCGTACGGAGACGACGCGGCAGCTGCACCGCAGCCTGTTCGACCTGAAGCACCGCGTCGACATGGACGCCGCCACCCACGAGCTGGTGTGGGGCCACGGCGTCCTCCGCACCGACGTCGCCGGGCACCGGGTGCAGTACCCGCTGGTGGTGACCCCGGTCGCCATCGAGTTCGACGCCGACCGGTCGATGGTCACGGTGGTGCCGCAGGGCGCGCCCCGGCTCCAGACCGATCCGCTGACCGGCCTCGACGAGCGCTACCTCGGTCAACTGCTCGCCCTTGCCGGCTCCGGCGGCCAGCTCGACCTCGACGTCTGGCACGACCTCGACCGGGTGGAGTTCTTCGAGCGGGCGCTGCGGCGGCTCGGGCACGACCCCGTCGTCCGGGACAGCGGCGCGGCGGCCCCGGCCGGCCCGCACGTCCACGACACGGGCGTGCTCTTCGTCCGGCCCCGGCAGCGGATGCTGCGCCGCTTCCTGGAGGAGCTGCGCGCCCGGCTGCTCGCCGGCGACACCGCGAGCATCGGCTCGCTGGCCGCCATCCTGGCCCACGAGCCGAGCCGGCTGGAGATGCCGCAGGACCAGCCGGCCCGGTGGGCGCCGCTGGGGGAGCGGCTGCTCATGCCGCTGCCGACCAACGAGGCGCAGGAGTCCATCGCCCGCCGGCTCGCGCAGCACCGCAACGTCGCCGTGCAGGGCCCGCCCGGCACCGGCAAGACCCACACCATCCGCAACCTCATCTGCCACCTCATGGCGCACGGCAAGCGGGTGCTCGTCGTGGCGCAGAAGGAGGACCCGCTGCGGGTCCTGCGCGACGGCCTGCCGCAGGAGATCCAGTCGCTGTGCCTGGCGGTGCTGGGCCGCTCCACCGACCAGCTCGTGCAGCTCCAACTGGCGGCCCGCGAACTCTCCGACCGTGGGGCGACGCTCGACAAGCGGGGCGAGCAGCAGCGCGTCGACCGGCTGCGTCGCCAGCTTGAGGAGGCCGAGCGGGACCTCGGCCAGGCCCTCGCCGGCCTGCGCACGATGGCCGAGAACGAGTCCGCGCACTACGAGATCGACGGCATCCGGCTGTCGCCGAGCGACGTCGGGAACTGGCTGCGGGAGCGGGCCGACCGCTACGGGGACATCCCCGACGCCGTGGCGCCGGACGTGGCCGCGCCGCTCGACGCCGAGGAGTTCACCGAGCTGCTCGACATCGCCCGGCGTACCGTCCGGCAGGACCGCACGCAGGCGCTGCGGCACCTGCCCACGGCGGCCGAGCTGCCCGCGGAGGCCGCCGTCCTCGACGGGCGGCGCGCGCTCGCCGCCGCCCGCGAGGAGCTCGACCGGCTCGCCGCCGCCGGGGTCGTCCTGCCGGAGGTACGGGCGTTCGGCCGGCCGGCGCTCGACGAGCTCGTCGGCCAGCTGCGTCAGGCGTTGACCCTGCTCGCCGGCCGGGAGGGCGCGTGGACCGACCGGCTGGCCACCCTGCTCCAGGCCGACCCGAACTGGCAGACCATGTGGCAGGACCACGTCGCGGCCTGCCAGCGCGCGCTCGCCGACCTGACCGCGGCGGCCCGGACCCTCGCCGGCCACCAGGCGAGCGTCCCCGAGACGCAGCTCGCCGAGCCGCGCCGTCTCCTCGCCCAGCTCGGTGAGCTGCGGCAGCGGTTTGCCACGGGCAAGGGCGTCAGCCGGCTCTTCCAGGGCACCCTCGCCCGGCTCGCCGCCGAGTGCCGCATCGACGGCGAGCCCCTGCGCACCACCGAGGACGTCGACGTCGTCGTCGCGTACGTCACCCGGCTGCGGCTGCGTCACGAGCTGAACACCCGGTGGACCGAGTGGCGGCAACTGCTCAACCTCTCCGACGACCTCGGCGACCAGCCCGACCTGTGGGTCGGCCGGCTGCTCACCGACGCCGCCACCGCGCTCGACTGGGACCGCCGCCGCTGGCCCACCCTGCACGCCACCGTCCGCCGGCTGGTCCCCCGGGCCGAGCAGGCGGTCGACGTACGCCGGCTGACCGCCCTCACCGACCTGGTCTCCCGGTGCGCGACCGTGTTCGACTACGACCGGCTCGTCGCCGACGAGCGGGCCCTCGGCACGGTGCTCCAGGAGGGCATGTCCAGCACGGACGCCAGCGAGCTGTGGCGGCTGCTCGACCAGAGCCGCCAGCGCGCCGACCTCGGCGGCTGGGACGGCATCCTCGCGGAGGTACGCCGGCTCGCCGCGCTGCGCCCCGACGCGCAACGCTTCGCGCAGCTCACCGAGCGGCTGCGGCCGGCAGCGCCCGGCTGGACCGCCCAGATCGAGGACGGCAGCGCCGTCGCGATCGGCGGCACCGGAGCCGACTGCCCGCACCGCTGGCAGTGGCGCCGCGCGCAGACCTGGTTCGACGCCGTCGTCGGCAGCGTCGACCCCGTCGCCCTGGGCCGCCGGATCGAGCAGACGCGGGAGCGGATCCGCCGGCTGACCCAGGAACTCGTCGTCGCCTCCTCCTGGCTGGAGGTCTCCAAGGCGCTCGACGACCGGCGCCGCGCCGCGCTCGCCGACTGGACCACCGCGCTGCGCAAGATCGGCAAGGGTACGGGCAAGAACGCCGCCCAGTGGCAGGCGCACGCCCAGCGGGCGATGAACGCCGCGGTCGACGCCGTGCCGGTCTGGGTCATGTCCGTCGACCGGGCCATCGAGCAGTTCGCCGGCGGCGCCCACTTCGACGTCGTGATCGTCGACGAGGCGTCGCAGGCGGACATGTTCTCCCTGCCGATCCTCAGCCTCGCCGAGCGGGCCGTCGTCGTCGGCGACGACCAGCAGATCGGCCCGCAGCTGTCGTTCGTCGGCACGGTCACCGGCCTGATCAACTCGCACCTGGTCGACGTGCCCTCCGCCGAGCACTTCGACCCGGAGAGCAGCCTCTACGACCACGCCGTACGGCGCTCGCCCGAGCGGATCCTGCTGACCGAGCACTTCCGCTCCGTACCGGCGATCATCGGCTTCTCCAGCCAGACGTACTACGGCGGCGAGATCGAGCCGCTGCGCACCGACCGGCCCGCCGGCATCGGCGACCCCGTCATCGCCGTGCACGTCCCCGAGGGCATCCGCCAGGACCTCCCCGCCTACGGCAACGTCAACGTCGCCGAGGCCGAGGCCCTCGTCGAGCGGGTCGCCGCGATCGTCGCCGACCCCGCGTACGAGGGACGCACCATCGGCGTGGTGAGCCTGCTCAGCACCAGCGGGCAGGCCGTCTACCTGCTCACCCGCCTGCGCGAGGTGGTGGGCGAGGAGGAGATGGAACGACGTCGGCTGCGCGTCGGCGACTCGTACACCTTCCAGGGCGACGAGCGGGACATCGTGCTCGTCTCCACGGTCGTCTCGCCGCACAACGGCATGGTCTCCGCCTTCACCAAGCGCGACCACCACCGGCGGGTCAACGTCGCCGCCTCCCGCGCCCGCGACCAGCTCTGGGTCTTCCATTCCGTCCAGCCCGCCGACCTGCGCGAGGACGACGCCCGGGGCCTGCTGCTCACCTACTGCCAGAACGTCACCGCCGCCGACGAGGCGTACGACGACCTGGAGCGGCGCTGCGACAGCGACTTCGAACGCGCGGTGCTGCGGCGCATCCTGAGCCGGGGATACCGGCCGCTGCCGCAGTTCCGCATCGGCGGATACCGGATCGACTTCGTCCTCCCCGCGCCGGACGGGCGGCGGCTCGCCATCGAGTGCGACGGCGACGCCTACCACGGGCCGGACCAGTGGGAGAGCGACATGCGCCGCCAGGCGGTGCTGGAGCGAGTCGGCAACTGCGTCTTCGTCCGCATCCGGGGCAGCGTCTTCAGCCGGGACCCGGAGGCGGCCCTGGAGCCGCTCTGGCAGCGCATCGCCGAGCTGGGCATCGCGGTGTCGTCCCCAACGGCTGCGCCGGTCATCGACGCGGACGTAGTCGAGGCTGCGCCGGTCAGCACGGAGGCAACCCGCGCGACTTCCACCGTCACGCCGGCCCCGGCGCCCGCCGAGCCGGTTGATGACGTTGTGCCGCTGGCGGAGACGACCGGCGACGATGGTTCAGTCAGCACCGAATCGCCGTCGGTGGCGACCGAGCCCGTCGGGGTCGAGCCCGTTCGTCCGGCGCCGGCCACCCGCGCCGGATCGGAGAGCAGCGGCGACGAGGAGCCGCGCGGGGCGGCACCCCCGGTGCGGCCCACGCCGGCCCCGGCCGCACCGCCGGCCGACGAGCCGGCGGGGACCCTGGAGGACGGGATTGTGCCGGTGCCCGCCGGCTACCGGAACGTGGCCTGGCTGCGGCCGTACGAGGCGGTGGCCGCCCTGGACAGCTACCAGCACTGCCGCGACGTGCCGGTGCGGCACGAAGGCAAGGTGCTGGGGTGGGCCCGCTACTACGACAGTGCCTCCGCCGAGGCGCGCAAGTACCGGGCGAACGTCCGCGTCGAGCGGGCACACCCGAACGGTGCGCGACTGGTCTGCTGGGTGCGCCCGCACGAGGCGAAGGCAGTGGTTGCCGCCGCGTCGATGAAGCGCGACATGCCGATCGAGGACAGCCACGGCCGGCACGCGGGCCTCGTTCAGTACTTCCCGGCCACCAGCCCCGCCGCCGTACGCTTCCGCAGCGTCACCCGGCTCCTGCGGCTGTCGGGCGGCGAGAGCCGCGACGGCCGCCAGGCCGCGCCGCCGGTCCGGCCCGCGCCCGAGCAGCGCGGCCCGGTCGAGTCGCGGCCCGCGCCGGCGGGGCAGGGGACGTCCGCCCGGCGGGAACTGGAGGAAACGCTGCACCAGGCGATGGTGCGGGCATACGACCGAAAGGCCGAGCTGGCGGACGAGGCGGTCGAGGTCTCGGCCGACCGCCGGGCGCTCGAAGCCGCGTTCCACGAGGCGATGGTACGTACGTACGAGCGGGCGCGCGACGAGGCGAACTACCACGCCAGCCTGCTGCTGCGGATGGTGACCGAGAAGGGCGGCCTCGCCACGGCCCGGCAGCTCCTGCACCACCCGGTGGTCTCCGACGGGTTCACCGCGCTCTGGGAGCGGGGGCGGGTGGACCTGACCGCCGAGGCGGTGGTGATCCGGCCCCGCTTCCGGCCGCTCTTCACCGACGAGGAGTTGGCCATCGCCAGCAACCGGGTGGTGGACGCCTCCGCCCACGCGTCCTGACAAGCAGTTCGTAAACGACATGCGGGGGCGCAATGCCCAGGGGAATCATCACGGTGCCATAGCATTGATGCTATGGCCTGGGGTAGCGTTGAGCTGGAACCAGAGATTCGAGACTGGCTGGAGGGGCTGCCCAGCGCGGACTTCGCGCGAGCGGCGTTTTATATCGACCTACTTGGGAGTAAGGGAGTTCTGCTTGGCGAACCGCACTCCCGGCAGCTCGACGGCAAGCTGCGGGAACTGCGCTTCTACCTGGAGCGCGATGCGGTCCGGGTGACGTACTGGATAGCCTCCGATCGGCGGATCATCCTGCTGACCGTGTTTCGCAAGACGCGTATGCGGGAGGACCGGGAGGTGGAACGAGCCCGCCGGGCGCTTGAGCGATGCGTGGCGGAGCGGCACACAGTGAACGAGGGGGCGGAGCGATGAGTGATCGCGTCGACTGGAACGACCTGCGTGATCGCCGGATGGCGGAGCCAGGAGCCGCCGAGGCGTACGAGGCGACGCGCATCGCCTTCGAGCTCGGTCAGGAGGTGCGGCTCCTGAGGGAACACAAGGGATGGAGCCAGAGCCAGTTGGCGAGGTCCGCGGGAATGACCCAGTCCGCAGTGGCCCGGTTCGAGGCTGGCGGCACCGTGCCGACTCTGCCGGTCCTGGAACGTCTCGCACGGGCGCTCAGCATGAAACTGGACGTCAGATTCGCTCCGGACGCCGATGCCGCCTGAGCGCTCCTTCTCCGAATCGGTTCGCCGTTCCTATGCGGCGAGGGACTCGCCCTTGAACACCTCGCGGCGGTGCCAGGAAATGTGCTCGATTGCGGGAATGGCCGTCCCGGGGCGGGGCCGCAGAACCTTCTCGTGCAGGTCATAGGTCGACCGACCCGCCGGTGTACGGGCGGTGAAGGCGGCCGACACCTCGATGCGCAGGTCACCGTCGAGCCCCAGCGCGCCGAAGTCGAACAGCTTGTGATGCAGCACGCAAAGAGCCAGGCCGTTGTCGGGGCTGTCCGGGCCGTCAAAGGCCCACCAGCGCACGTGCGCCGCCTCCACTCCGACCGAGGCGTGGCCGAGCTGACCGTCGTACCCGCAGAACGCGCACTGCCGATCCCACGCCTGAAGCACCTTCATGCGCCAGGCCGCGTCACGCCGTCGCGCGGGGACCGGCGTGACGCCCGGTGCCTGGAGGATGTCGTCGGGGTCCAGGCCGGCGGCGGTTAGCACGTCGGGCGCGATGGTGGGCGGAAAGTGTTGCTCCACCAGAGCGCGGGCGACCTGCCGCACCAACTCGGGGTCGCGGCGCAGAGCCGTCTCGGTGGCGGCTTCGAAACGGCCCGCCACGTCGTGGACCGCCAGCGGTCCGACCAGGTCCATCGGTACGTTCCGGTTCAGCGTCCACACGCGATCGCTGCGGAGCCGGGTGAACGGGTACGCGGCGCTCTGCGCCCGCCCGGTCTTCGACGCCGGGCCGAATTCGGTTATCAGGTCGCTCAGCCGCTCCTGCGCCTGCGACCACGGCAGCTCGCTGGAGCCGACCTCAGTGAGCTGGCTGAGTGCCAGCAACACCAGCAGCGGCTTGTGCGGTGCGCGCCGGCCACGCTGCTGATGCAGCCGCAGGGAGGTTAGCCTCTCCAACACCTCCTGTCGGGTGCTCATGCGGCGATGGTTCGGGCGGTGGCGTACACGTCGGCGGGGAGGGCGTGCGCCAGCCGCCAGATGACGCGCATGGGCCGGTCGCCGGTGTGTTCCTGGTAGGTCATCGGGCCGGCGTAGAGGTAGGCCGGCGCGCCCAGGTCCCGGTCCGCGACCCGGGTCTCCCGCACGAACAGGTGCACGGTCGAGCCGCGCGAGGCGTGGTGGATGTAGCGCTGACCGGTCGCCGAGGCCGACGACGTGGTGCTCTGCGACTCCCACTGGAACAGGCTGTCGGTGATGGCCCGGTCGGCGTACATGGTGGTGGGGGAGTAGTGCTGCTCCGACTTGACCAGGGTGACGAAGAAGAGGTCCGCTTGGGCGTCGGGCAGCCACTTCACCCCCTCTCGCAGCGATCCCGGGTTCGGCATGCCGAAGGCGGCGCACGCCTCGTTGCGGCTGTAGCGGGCGTGCACCCGTAGCGGCACCGCCGCCGACAGCGGCTCCGGCGTGACCCGGTGAATCCGATCCCGTAGCACCTCGGCCACCTGCCGCAGCTCGGCGCAGCGGGCCGGTTCCGCCCAGAGCCGCGCCAGCCGCTCGTCCCGCGAGGTCAGCGGCGCGTTCGGCCCCCAGAGGTCGAAGTGCAGCATGTCCCACAGCCGCCCGGCGTCCGGCCGCTCGCCCGCCGCCGCCCGGGTCAGCAGGTCCAGCCGGTCCGGGTCGTCGAGGTGCAGCATCCGCCCGATGGCCCGGCCCAACTCCCGGTCGTCCGGCCCCGGCGCTGACGATTCCAGCCCGGCGAGCCGGCGCAGCCCGGTCCATCCGCCGATGGTCGCCGATCGGTACACGTCCTCGATCTCCACGCCGGTCTCCCGCAGGAACTCGGCGAGGCTGACGTTCCCGAGGTGTCGCAGCTCCACCAGCAGGCCGTTCTTCGACGTCGGCATGACGGTACGTAGGTTGTCGAGCACGGCCTTGCGGGCCACCGGGTCGAGCTGGATGTGGCAGCCGCTGGGCAGCGACGGGAAGTCCTGCTCGACGGCCTCTTTGATCTCTCGGCGGCTGACGCCGGTCAGGGCGCGCCAGCGCAGGTCGAAGCGGAAGTTGGCGTGCTGGCCGCCGATGAAGTCGAGCACCGTCAGGCAGGGCTTGTCGTCGTCCAGGCGCAGCCCTCGGCCGAGCTGCTGGAGGAAGATCGTGGCGCTCTCGGTGGGCCGCAGCATCAGGATCGTGTCGACCATCGGCAGGTCGACGCCCTCGTTGAACAGGTCCACGGTGAAGAGCACCCGCAGCTTGCCGGCCTTGAACTCCCGCAGCAGGTCATGCTGCACGGGCCGGTCGACCTGGGAGGTCACTGCCGCTGACGGCACGCCGTGCCGGGTGAACCACTCCGCCATGAACCGGGCGTGGGCGATGCTCACACAGAATCCGAGCGCCCGCATCCCTTCCACGTCGACCGTGTCGCGTACCGCCTTCAGCACCAGCCGCGCCCGCGCGTCGTTGCCGGTGTAGAGGCCATCAAGCTCGCCCAGGTCGTACCCCTGCCCGCGCTTCCAACGCAGCCGCGACAGGTCCACGTCGTCGTGCAGCCCGAAATACTGGAACGGCGCGAGCAACTGCCGCTCCAACGCCTCCCACAGGTGCAGCTCCACAGCCACCCGGCCGTCGAACCACCGCCGCACGTCGCGACCGTCGGCCCGGTCGGGGGTCGCCGTCAGCCCCAGCAGTACGCGCGGCCGAAGCCGCTCCAACAGCCGGGCGTACGTCGGTGCCTCCGCGTGGTGGAACTCGTCGACGATCACCATGTCGTACGCCTCGGGGTCGATCTCCCGCCGGTGCAGCGACTGGATGGAGGCGAAGACGTGCCGCCACCTGGTCGGGGTTTTGCCCCCGACCAGCGTTTCGCCGAAGCTGCCGTCGAGCATCACCTGCCGGAACGTCGCCAGGCTCTGGGTCAGGATCTGCTCCTGGTGGGCGACGAAGAGCAGCGAGTCGACGTGGCCCTGCCGATGCAGGCGCCGGAAGTCCAGCGCCGCGATGACCGTCTTGCCGGTGCCGGTCGCCATCACCACCAGGTTCCGGTGCCGGCCGTGCACCTGGCGCTCGGCGTCCAGGTCGGCGAGGATCTCCGCCTGGTACGGGTACGGCCGCACGTCCAGGTTGGCGATCTGCGTCGGCGAGTGCTCGCGCCGCTCCCCACTGAGGGCGTTGCGCAGCCGCTCGGCGTCCCGGCTGGCGTCGTAGTCCTCGAACGCCGGGTCGTTCCAGTAATCCTCGAACGTGGCCGTGAACGTGTTGATGACGTGCGGCTGCTCGACGTTGGAGACGCGGACGTTCCACTCCACGCCGTCGATGAGCGCCGTCTTCGACAGGTTCGACGAGCCGACGTACGCGGTGCTCATGCCGTTGCCCCGGCGGAACAGCCACGCCTTGGCGTGCAGTCGGGTGGTCCTGGTCTCGTAGGACACCTTTATTTCGGCGCCCAGCTCGGCGAGCCGATCGAGGGCCCGCTGATCGGTCGCGCCGAGGTAGGTGGTGGTGATGACGCGGAGCTTGCCGCCCCGGGCGATTAGCTCGCGGATGGCGGGCTCGACGATGCGCAGGCCGTACCACTTGATGAACGCGCAGAGCAGGTCGACCTGCTCCGCCGACACCATCTCGTGGGTGACCTCGTGGCCGATGCGGGGCTGGTGGCGGCCGTTGACCAGGAGTGCACCGGTGGAGAGCGGGGTGGTGGGGCGCTGCGGGAATGCTGGTTGCGCGGGTGGGG